>NZ_BAAASJ010000021.1:0-187078 GCF_039532825.1 Streptomyces vastus | reverse complement strand
GAACCAAGACCCCAAGCCGTTCATCTGGACCAAGACAGCCGAAGAGATCCTCAACTCCCTCGCCCGCTTCTGCCGACGGATCTCTGGCGCAGGACACTAGGTCGTCGGCGTCACGCCAGGTCACCTTGCGTGGACCGGAGATCGCTTTCCGTGCCCACGGAACTGCTTTCCGTATGGCCCGGGTTGACGCCCGTACGCAATCGGTAGCGCTGAAGCTTCCCCGTCGCCGTACGCGGCAGCGCGTCCATGAAGACGATCCGGCGCGGGCATTTGTACGGCGCCAGCTCGGACTTGACGAAGGCGCGCAGCGCCTCGGGGTCCCGGCGCGCTCCGGCCCGCAGTACCGCGTACGCCACCACGACCTGGCCGCGTGTCTCGTCGGGCAGTCCGACGACCGCCGTCTCCACCACGTCCGGGTGACGCAGGAGCGCGTCCTCGACTTCCGGACCCGCGATGTTGTACCCGGCGGAAATGATCATGTCGTCCGCGCGTGCGACGTAGCGGAAGTAGCCGTCGGCGTCGCGCACATACGTGTCGCCGGTGATGTTCCAGCCGTCGCGTACGTACTCCGACTGCCGCGGGTCGGCGAGATAGCGGCAGCCGACCGGTCCGCGCACGGCGAGCAGCCCGGGCTCGCCGTCGGGCACGGGCTCGCCGTTCTCGTCCTGCACGCGCGCGTGCCACCCCGGTACGGGAACACCCGTGGTCCCCGGACGGATGTCGTCGTCGGCCGCGGAGATGAAGATGTGCAGCAGCTCGGTGGCGCCTATGCCGTTGATGAGGCGCAGGCCGGTGCGCTCGTGCCAGGACTGCCAGGTGGCGGCGGGCAGGTTCTCGCCCGCCGCCACACAGCGCCTGAGCGAGGAGGTGTCGTACGAGTCCAGTTCCTCCAGCATCGCGCGGTACGCCGTCGGCGCGGTGAACAGCACCGACACCCGGTGCTCGGCGATCGCGGGCAACAACTGCTTGGGGCCCGCCTGTTCGAGCAGCAGGGCGCTGGCGCCCGCGCGCATCGGGAAGACGACCAGGCCGCCGAGCCCGAAGGTGAAGCCGAGCGGGGGACTGCCGGCGAATACGTCGTCGGCGTGCGGTCGCAGGACGTGCTCGGAGAAGGTGTCCGCTATCGCCAGGACGTCGCGGTGGAAGTGCATACAGCCTTTGGGGCGGCCGGTGGTGCCGGACGTGAACGCGATGAGGGCGACGTCGTCGGTGGCGGTGTCCACGGCGGGGTACCGCTCGTCGGGGGTTCCGGGGCTCACCCGGCGGTCTATTCGGTTCAGGAGGTCGTCGGGAGCGTCGCCGCCGTACGTCGTGATCCGCAGCCCGGGGATCTCCGCCTTCGCGAGGTCGTCCACGGACCGGATGTCGCACAACGCGTGCCCGACCCGCGCGATCTCGCACATCGTGGCCAGCTCGTGAGGGCGCTGCTGGGCGAGCACGGTGACGGCGACCGCGCCCGCCTTCAGAACGGCCAGCCAGCACGCGGCCAGCCAGGGCGTGGTGGGCCCGCGCAGGAGGACGCGGTTGCCGGGCACCACGCCGAGATCCCGGGTCAGGACGTGCGCGATCCGGTCGACTCGGGTGCTCAGATCGCCGTACGTCCACAGGTCGCCGGACGGCGTACGGAAGACCGGGCGGCCCGGATCGGCGTGGTCGAGGAGCTCGGCGGCGCAGTTCAGCCGTTCGGGGTAGTGAAGCCCTGGGAGGTCGAAGCGGAGCTCCGGCCACCGGCCGGGGGGTGGGAGATGGTCGCGGGCGAAGGTGTCGACGTGGGCCGAGGTCGTCGGCCGCGCGGTGTCGATGGCGTCCCTGGAGTCCGTGGGTTCCATGGCGGTTCGCCCCCTGTGTCGTGGTGGGCTCGCGCATCGAGCGTATCGTGTTGGTGACGACAGTCAACGGTCCGCGATAGCCTTGAGGTGTGGCGCCCGACAGGGGGAGAAGGGACCGGCAATGACCGCATTCTCGCTCGATCCGGAACAATCCGCCTGGTGCGCGAAGCTACGAGCCGTCGCCGCCGAATGTCTGCGCCCCCTGGCCGAGAAGGGCGAACCGGGCCACGTCAACCGCCCGCTCCTCGCGGAACTGGCCCAACTCGGCCTCCTGAAGCGGCTGTTCACCTCCGGCGCGCTCGACCTGTGCCTGATGCGCGAGTCCCTCGCCTACGCCTGCACGGAAGCGGAGACAGCCCTGGCTCTCCAGGGACTGGGCGCCCACCCTGTCCACGCGTACGGAACCCCCGCCCAGCGCGACCGCTGGCTGCCACGCGTCGCAGAGGGCACGGCGGTGGCCGCCTTCGCCCTGAGCGAGCCGGGCGCGGGCTCGGACGCGGCGGCGCTGACCCTCTGGGCGGAACGGGACACCTCGCCGCAGGCCGAGGCCGACGGCCCGGCCCGCTGGCGCCTCACCGGCGAGAAGTGCTGGATCTCCAACGCGCCCGAAGCCGACTTCTACACCGTCTTCGCCCGCACCACGCCCGACGCCGGCGCCCGCGGGGTGACCGCCTTCCTGGTGCCCGCCGACCGCCCCGGCCTCACCGGCACCCCCCTCGACATGCTCTCCCCGCACCCCATCGGCACCCTCGCCTTCGACGCCGTACCGGTGAACGCGGGCGACATCCTCGGTGAACCCGACCGTGGGTTCCGCGTCGCGATGAACACCCTCAACCTGTTCCGCCCGAGCGTCGGCGCCTTCGCGGTCGGCATGGCGCAGGCCGCACTGGACGCCACCCTCACGCACACCGCGGGACGCGACGCGTTCGGCGGCAAACTGAGCGACCTGCAGACCGTGGCCCACCAGCTCGCCGAGATGGCCCAGCGGACGGAGGCGGCCCGCCTGATGGTCTACGCGGCGGCAGCGGCGTACGACGCAGGCGCCCCCGACGTCCCGAAACGCGCCGCGATGGCGAAGCTGCTCGCCACCGAGACGGCCCAGTACGTGGTCGACTCCGCCGTCCAACTGCACGGCGCCCGCGCCCTGCGCCGCGGCCATCTCCTCGAACACCTCTACCGCGAGGTACGCGCGCCACGGATCTACGAGGGGGCGAGCGAGGTCCAACGGGCGGTCATCGCAAAGGAGTTGTACAAGGAATTGGGCGACAGGGAGCCGTCCGCGGAGGAGGACCCCGCATGACCACCGAGCGCATCAACCCGGCCGAGCTTTCCCCGCCCACCGGCTTCTCCCACGCAGTCACCACCACCGGCTCCCGCGTCGTCTACCTCGCCGGCCAGACCGCCCTGGACACCGAGGGCAAGATCGTCGGCTCCACGCTCCCCGACCAGTTCGAACGCGCCCTGACCAACCTCCTCACCGCGCTTCGCGCCGCCGGAGGCACCCCCACCGACCTCGCCCGCGTCACCGTCTACACCACGGACGTGGCCGACTACCGCACCCACGCCCCCGAACTAGGCCGCATCTGGCGCAAGTTGGCAGGCTCCGAATACCCGGCCATGGCCGTCCTCGGAGTCGTACGCCTCTGGGACACACAGGCTTTGGTGGAACTCGACGGGGTCGCGGTCCTCCCGTAGAGCCGCTCAGGGCTCAGGCGGCGATGCCCAGGTGCTCCACCGGTACTCGGTGAGGGGCGACGACGCGGCCGTCGGGAAGGAGGGCGCCCGTGTCGTCGAAGACGATGGCGCCGTCGCAGAGGAGGTACCAGCCCTGCTCGGGGTGGGCGGCGACGATGTGCGCGGTGTCTTGGCCGGAGCTCTCGGAGCGGTCGGACGACGGGCAGGAAGGCCGGTGAGTACACATGGCGTACCTCCACGTGCGACGGGTTCGGGCGACGTGGTCGCCGCCTCGTAGTCAGACCATGCCCTGGCCGTGAACTCGGCGGAACCGCTGTCCGAGAAGCGTGACAACACGCGGACATGCTTCGGACGTCCCCGGAACGGACGGTACGGACTCGCCACCGAAGGGGTGACGATCACGGCCGCGGCGACCAGTGCCGGGTACCTCTGGGAATCCCACCCAAGGAGGTAAAAAGATGTTCCTACGCAAGATCCTCGGCGTGGCCGCCGGTGCGGCGCTGCTGATGCTCGCCGCCCCGTCCGCCACCGCCCTCGCCGCACCGGCCGATCCCGATCCCGCCGACCCCACCATCGTCGCCGCCGACGTGGTGACCGTCGACGAGACGGGCCGGATCGCGGCGGACGGCACCATCACCCTCTCCGGCACCTACCGCTGCTCTGACAGCTCCGGCCCGGTGTTCGTCAGCTCGTCGCTGACCGCCCAGGGCACCAGCTACGTGCGGTACGGCATCGGCGGCACCCGCGCGGTCTGCGACGGAGCCGAGCACACCTGGACGAACACCGGCCGGACGCAGCCGGGCCGTTTCGCGCCCGGGCCGGCCCACGTCGAGGCCACCGTGATGGAACTCCGCAGCGATGGGGGCCTCCTCCAAAACCTCCTCAACCTCCCCCGGCCGCATCTCCACGCCACCCAGGAACAGGACATCACGCTCATCGAAGCCTGACGCCCGCACAGGACGCCGACGTCCAGGACCCGACGTCCACCGGACGTCGTTCACCGAACATCCGGCCCGGAGGCACCCCGGCCTCCGGGCCAGAGGCAAGGAGCGCGGGATGCTGTCAGTCGTGGTGCCCTGCTTCAACGAGGAGCAGGTGCTCGAGGCGTTCAACGACGAACTCCACGCGCGGCTCGACGAACTCGGGGAGCCGTACGAGGTGGTGTTCGTCGACGACGGGTCCACCGACGGCACACTGTCCCTGCTGCGCGCGTTCGCCTTCCGTGACCCTCGCGTCCGTTACCTGTCCCTGTCACGGAACTTCGGCAAGGAGGCCGGACTGCTCGCGGGCCTGAGCGAGGCCACCGGGGACCACATCGCCATCATGGACGCCGACCTCCAGCACCCGCCCGCCCTGCTCGGCAAGATGCTCGACCTGCGGCGCGAAGGCTTCGACCAGGTCGTCGCCCGCCGCTCCCGCAACCACGACGGCCCCTTGCGAACCCTGCTGAGCCGCGCCTACTACCGGCTCCTCAACCACTGGGCCGACGTCGAACTCGTCGACGGCGCCGGTGACTTCCGCCTGCTCTCGCGCCGCGCCGTGGACGCCCTCGTGGACCTGGGCGAGCGCAACCGCTTCTCCAAGGGCCTGTTCTCCTGGATCGGCTTCAGCACCGTCTTCTTCGACTACCAGGACACCCCACGCGCCGGAGGCAACAGCAAGTGGAGCTACCCCAAGCTCCTCAACTACGCCGTGGACGGCCTGGTCTCCTTCAACAGCCGCCCCTGCGACTGGCCCTCCACCTCGGGCTCCTGCTCACCGGCCTGGCCTTCACCTACGCCGTCTGGACGGTCGGCGCCGTGCTCATCGGCGGCGTCACCGCACCCGGTTACGTCACCCTGCTCGTCGCGATCACCGGCTTCGGCGGTATGCAGATGGTGCTGCTCGGCCTCATCGGCGAGTACATCGGCCGGGTCTACTACGAGTGCAAGCAGCGCCCGCACTACCTGGTGAGCGAGCGCCGGCCCGCGGACGTCACCCGTCCGCCCGCGCTCAGGACCCGCTCCTCGTGAAGGGACAGCTCCTGCGGTTCGCGCTGGTCGGAGCCGTCAACACCGGGACGTACTACGCCCTCTACCGGCTGCTGTGCCTGTGGACGCCGTATCTGGTCGGTCATGTCGTGGCGACCCTGCTGAGCATGATCGGCTCCTTCTTCATGAACGTCCGCTTCACCTACCGCACCGATCCGAGCTGGCAGAAGTTCGTGCTGTTCCCGCTGACGAACGCCGCGAACCTCCTGCTGACCACGGCCGGGGTCTACGCGCTGGTCTCCGGCCTCGGCATGGACGCACGGATCGCCCCGCTGATCGCCGCCGTCGGCGCGATTCCCATCACCTTTCTGATCGCCCGCCGCATCCTGGTGCCGGCATGAAGACCCACCTCGCCGGACCCGGCCTCGCCGCCGCGATCGCCATGGCCGCCTTCGTCAACTCGGGCGCCCTGCGCGGCACATATCCCTTCGGGGACCGCTCGCGTGCGGTCAACGACCTCGGCAACCAGTTCGTGCCCTTCCACGCCCACCTGTGGGACCTGCTGCACGGCACCTCATCCGGCGACCTCTTCTTCAACTGGAACAGCGCCTTCGGAGTGCCGTACTGGGCGGACTTCGTCAGCTACCTCGGCAACCCCTTCTCGCTGCTCGTCGCGGGAAGGCGTCGGCGCCCGCATCCGGCACCCCGACGGCGCGGGACGGGTACGCGTCGAACGTTTCCCCGCGCCACCGCTGGTGACCGTTCACCCACGCGAGGCATCCCAAATCCCACCCGGTTCCTCGGTGTTCGCCCACCAGCAGGCGGCACTGGGCCACAGGGTGTACGAGCTGCCGCGGATCTCCTTCGCCGGGCCGGGCCGTGCGCACGGCCCGGCCCCGCGGCACGCGACAGGCCCGTACCGGCTGACCGCCGCGGGCGCCCCGTACCGGATCACCGCCCGATGCCGCCCCGGCAGCCGTCTGTACGTCGACGGCTCCTGGACCGACGCCCTGCTCGCGGGCCCCGACGGAAGGTCCGTACGCCTGTGGGGTGAGCGCCCCGAGAAGGCGGTGGCCACCAAGTGGCTCGGCACCGTCCCGGCGAACGGCCGCGTCACGCTCACCATCGCCACGGTCTTCCAGCACACCGAACTGTCCCACTCACCCCTGTCTGGACCCCGCCGCACTGCGGCGGGCCATCACGGACCTGCGAGCCCGGGGCGCCACCCACGTCACGGCGGGCGGCCACATCGTACGAGCCACACTCCCGGCCGGTTCCACGGGCACGGCCGTCATCGCCACCGCGCGCATCCCGGGCTGGCGCTGCGCGGTCGACGGCGGCCCGATGCGCATCCCGCAAAGTCGCCTGGGCATGCTGGCGGTCCCACTGCCGGACGACGCCACGGAGCACCAACTCCGTTGCTCCTTCCGGCCACCCGGCCTGCGCGCGGCCTCGGCGGCGAGCGCGGGAGCGGTGGCGCTGCTGCTGTGCCTGACCGCGTTTCTTCGAAGGGCGCGGCGTGAACGTGCCCGCGCCCCGGACGCCAGCCAGGGCGTACCGAGAGTGTGTGACGACGTTCCGCGGATCCCACTTCACCTTGATCCGTTGGAGCCGCGCGTAGTTCTCCCCGAAGTACAGCGCGTGCCAGGGCGCGCCCTTGTTCCAGGCGGGATCGGCGAGGTCGTTGTCCGGGTAGTTGATGAAGGCACCGTCCGCGGGTGCGGGGACGCCGCCGGTGTCGGCGTACCGGTCACGGTCATCAGCCGCGACAGCGGACCGTAACCAATCCCAGGAACCTAAGCGGCGCAGGAGACACGGTCAGTAGGCCTGGCACCACCGGCAGGGTGGTGCCAGAACCCCGATCTCGGCGGGTGCGGCGGGAGGGAGAGGGGCAACAAGGGCTCAGATGTCGCGGAAGATCTCGATCTGCGCCCCCACCGTGTTGAGCCGCTCGGCCAGATCCTCGTACCCGCGGTTGATGACGTACACGTTCCGCAGTACGGACGTGCCCTCGGCCGCCATCATCGCCAGCAGGACGACCACGGCGGGGCGCAGTGCGGGTGGGCACATCATCTCGGCGGCGCGCCAGCGGGTCGGGCCCTCGACCAATACCCGGTGGGGGTCGAGGAGTTGGAGGCGGCCGCCGAGGCGGTTGAGGTCGGTGAGGTAGATCGCGCGGTTGTCGTAGACCCAGTCGTGGATCAGCGTCTTGCCCTGCGCGGAGGCCGCGATGGCCGCGAAGAACGGGACGTTGTCGATGTTCAGGCCCGGGAACGGCATCGGGTGGATCTTGTCGATCGGCGCCTCCAGCTTGGAGGGCCGGACCAGCAGATCGACCAGCCGCGTACGGCCGTTGTCCGCGAAGTACTCCGGCGTACGGTCGTGATCGAGGCCCATCTCCTCCAGGACCGCCAACTCGATCTCCAGGAACTCGATCGGCACTCGACGCACCGTCAGCTCCGACTCGGTGACGACGGCGGCGGCCAGCAGGCTCATCGCCTCGACCGGGTCCTCCGAGGGCGAGTAGTCCACGTCCACGTCGATGTTCGGCACCCCGTGCACGGTCAGCGTCGTAGTACCGACGCCTTCCACCCGTACGCCCAATGCCTCCAGGAAGAAGCACAGGTCCTGGACCATGTAGTTGGACGAGGCGTTGCGGATGACGGTCACGCCCTCGTGGCGCGCGGCGGCGAGCAGCGCGTTCTCGGTCACCGTGTCCCCGCGCTCGGTCAGCACGATCGGCCGGCCGGGGACGACGGACCGGTCCACCCGCGCGTGGTAAAGCCCCTCGGTGGCGGTGATGTCCAGGCCGAACCGACGCAGCGCGATCATGTGCGGCTCGATCGTCCGGGTACCGAGGTCGCAACCGCCCGCGTACGGCAGCTTGAACTGGTCCATACGGTGCAGCAGCGGGCCGAGGAACATGATGATCGAGCGCGTACGGCGGGCCGCCTCCGCGTCGATGGTGCCCAGGTCGAGGTCCGCCGGGGGCACGATCTCCAGGTCCACCCCGTCGTTGATCCACCGGGTGCGTACGCCGATGGAGCCGAGCACCTCGAGAAGGCGGTACACCTCCTCGATCCGGGCCACCCGGCGCAGCACCGTGCGCCCTCTGTTCAGGAGGGTCGCGCACAGCAGCGCCACACACGCGTTCTTGCTGGTCTTCACGTCGATGGAGCCGGAGAGCCGACGGCCGCCGACCACTCGTAGATGCATCGGGCCCGCGTACCCGAGTGAGACGATCTCACTGTCCAGGGCTTCACCGATGCGGGCGATCATCTCAAGACTGATGTTCTGGTTCCCGCGCTCGATGCGGTTCACGGCGCTCTGACTGGTGCTGAGCGCCACGGCCAGTTGCGTCTGTGTCCAGCCCCGGTGCTGACGGGCGTCACGGATGAGCTTACCGATGCGTACGAGGTAATCGTCTGCCATGCGGGAAGGCTATCTCGGATATGAGATGTCACCTTCCCGAGGGGTCCATTGGAGTGACAGGCCCTCAGGCGCGGCCCCGATGACGCCTGGTGAGGATGGCACCGCGGCGGCGCCGGGTCGCGGTGTGTGTCCTGCGCCACCCGAAGGGCCCGGGCAGATCGAACGACGTGGTCCGGCGCCCGGTACTGCTGCGCGTGTGCCGCGGCCCGTGCCGGCCACCCGTGGTGATGGACCAGGAGCGCCGGTTGATGTTCAGCCGCACCCCGGGCAGGATCCGGAGACTCTTGCGGAACGTGAGGGGCATTTCTGCCTCCTTTCATCCCCGGGTGGGTACCCCGGATCGGCAACGCCACGCCGCGGCTGATTTCTCCGGTCGCCTTCTTGAGGGCAGCGCAGCACCCTCCGGGCATGACCGGGCAGCGGTCATGTACTAGAGTTATCTCGACATCGAGATATCTGCCGAGGCGTACCTCAGCCGCCAGACCGGTAAGGGTTGCCTAACTTAGCCTTACCTTAGCTGATCGGCCAACCGACGTGGCGGCAGGATGCGGTGGTACGCGCACATGAATGAAGGAGACTGTCGTGTCGGCGAACAGCTTCGACGCCCGCGCCACACTGAACGTGGGCGACGAGTCGTACGAGATCTTCCGGCTGGACAAGGTGGAAGGCTCGGCTCGCCTTCCGTACAGCCTGAAGGTGCTGCTGGAGAACCTGCTCCGGACCGAGGACGGCGCGAACATCACCGCCGACCACATCCGGGCCCTCGGTGGCTGGGACTCACAGGCCCAGCCCAGCCAGGAGATCCAGTTCACCCCCGCCCGTGTGATCATGCAGGACTTCACCGGCGTGCCCTGTGTCGTGGACCTCGCGACCATGCGTGAGGCCGTCAAGGAGCTCGGCGGCGACGCCGCGAAGATCAACCCCCTCGCCCCGGCCGAGCTGGTCATCGACCACTCCGTCATCGCCGACAAGTTCGGCACCAACGAGGCCTTCGCACAGAACGTCGAGCTGGAGTACGGCCGCAACCGCGAGCGCTACCAGTTCCTGCGCTGGGGCCAGACCGCCTTCGACGAGTTCAAGGTCGTCCCGCCCGGCACCGGCATCGTCCACCAGGTGAACATCGAGCACCTGGCCCGTACGGTCATGGTCCGCAACGGTCAGGCGTACCCCGACACCCTCGTCGGCACCGACTCGCACACCACCATGGTCAACGGCCTCGGTGTGCTGGGCTGGGGCGTCGGCGGCATCGAGGCCGAGGCCGCGATGCTCGGCCAGCCCGTCTCGATGCTCATCCCGCGGGTCGTCGGCTTCAAGCTGACCGGTGAGCTCAAGCCCGGCACCACCGCCACCGACCTCGTGCTGACCATCACCGAGATGCTCCGCAAGCACGGCGTCGTCGGCAAGTTCGTCGAGTTCTACGGCGAGGGTGTGTCCGCGACCTCGCTCGCCAACCGCGCCACCATCGGCAACATGTCGCCGGAGTTCGGCTCCACCGCCGCGATCTTCCCGATCGACGGCGAGACCATCAAGTACCTGAAGCTCACGGGCCGCAGCGAGCAGCAGCTCGCGCTCGTCGAGGCGTACGCCAAGGAGCAGGGCCTCTGGCTCGACCCGGCCGCCGAGCCCGACTTCTCCGAGAAGCTGGAGCTCGACCTGTCGACGGTCGTCCCGTCGATCGCCGGCCCGAAGCGTCCGCAGGACCGTATCGTCCTCGCGAACGCCGCCGAGCAGTTCAAGACCGACGTCCGCAACTACGTGGACAGCGTGGACGAGGCGGGCCAGGAGTCCTTCCCGGCCTCCGACGCCCCGGCCGTCGCCCCCAACGGCGCCCCGTCCAACCCGACCACTGTCACCGCCCCCGACGGCTCGACGTACGAGATCGACCACGGTGCCGTGACGGTCGCGGCCATCACCTCCTGCACCAACACCTCGAACCCGTACGTCATGGTCGCCGCCGCCCTGGTGGCCAAGAAGGCGGTCGAGAAGGGCCTGACGCGCAAGCCCTGGGTCAAGACCACTCTCGCCCCCGGCTCCAAGGTCGTCACCGACTACTTCGACAAGGCGGGTCTCACCCCGTACCTCGACAAGGTCGGCTTCAACCTGGTCGGTTACGGCTGCACCACCTGCATCGGCAACTCCGGCCCGTTGCCGGAGGAGGTCTCCAAGGCGGTCAACGAGCACGACCTGGCGGTGACTTCGGTACTCTCCGGCAACCGCAACTTCGAGGGCCGGATCAACCCCGACGTCAAGATGAACTACCTGGCGTCCCCGCCGCTGGTCGTCGCGTACGCCATCGCGGGCTCCATGAAGGTGAACATCACCAAGGACGCGCTGGGCATCGACCAGGACGGCAAGCCCGTATACCTGGAGGACATCTGGCCGACCGAGGCCGAGGTCAACGACGTCGTGGCGAACGCCATCGGCGAGGACATGTTCAACAAGTCCTACTCCGACGTCTTCGCGGGCGACGCCCAGTGGCAGGCGCTGCCGATCCCGACCGGCAACACCTTCGAGTGGGACCCGCAGTCGACGTACGTCCGCAAGCCCCCGTACTTCGAGGGCATGACGATGGAGACCACGCCGGTCTCCGACATCTCGGGCGCGCGTGTGCTCGCCAAGCTGGGCGACTCGGTCACCACCGACCACATCTCCCCGGCCGGTGCGATCAAGGCCGACACCCCGGCGGGCAAGTACCTCACGGAACACGGCGTCGAGCGCCGTGACTTCAACTCCTACGGTTCCCGCCGCGGAAACCACGAGGTCATGATCCGCGGTACGTTCGCCAACATCCGTCTGCGCAACCAGATCGCGCCGGGCACCGAGGGCGGCTACACCCGCGACTTCACGCAGGACGGCGGGCCGGTCTCCTTCATCTACGACGCCTCGCGCAACTACATCGAGCAGGGCATCCCGCTCGTCGTCCTCGCGGGCAAGGAGTACGGCTCGGGTTCGTCGCGTGACTGGGCGGCCAAGGGCACGGCGCTGCTGGGCGTCAAGGCAGTCATCGCCGAGTCGTACGAGCGCATCCACCGCTCGAACCTCATCGGCATGGGCGTACTCCCGCTCCAGTTCCCGGAGGGCGCCTCGGCCCAGTCCCTGGGTCTGACCGGCGAGGAGACCTTCTCCTTCACCGGCGTGACCGAACTGAACGAGGGCCGCACGCCCCGCACGGTGAAGGTCACCACGGACACGGGCGTCGAGTTCGACGCGGTCGTCCGCATCGACACTCCTGGCGAGGCGGACTACTACCGCAACGGCGGGATCATGCAGTACGTGCTTCGCCAACTTGTCGGTTGATGAGCTGATCGGCTCGGATGTCAGAGGATCTGGTCGCTGACCCGCTGCCAACGGCCGTCGCACCAGAGTCTCGCACAAGCGCCCCGTCAGGCTTCGGCCTGGCGGGGCGCTTGCTGGTTCATGCTCGACACGGCGGGCGAGTTGAAGCGGGCGGGCTCGGGCGCGTACAACAACGACAACGGGGCCTCCGGGAACCGCTCGGAATGGGATCGCACCCCCGAGCTGCCAGGAGGCCCTGCTTTCATGCGCGTACCGGCGGAAGATCACCCGACCAGGAACTCCGTTCGACTTGCAGGTTCCAAGATCGGTTGAGATACGGCTTCTGAACCCGAGTAGTTGCTGCGGCCTTCCGCGCCGGGGATTGCGCTCCCCCTCAGGCCTGGGGCCGGCGCGCCTGCTCAGCGGCTTGAGCGAGGCTCGCCAGCTGTGGATTTTCCTGGTGGGTCACGGTGAGTTTGAATCGGCTGATGCGCCATCCCTTCGGCGTACGGACCGCCTCGGTATCGTAGAAACCCACCACCAGCCAGCGGTCGGGTCCGTCACCGACGAGTTCCACCGGAAGCCAGTGCTCGGCACGCACGTGCGCATGAATCGTCGCACTGTCGCCGTCGATGGTGACGACGTGACCGGTGATCGCATGGTGGGTCGCAGCGAAGGGCGCCAAGGTTGTGCGGAGGAGCTCGACGCAGTCACGCAGCGAAGCAGTTACCGCCGGCATGCCGGTAACTGCTTCGAAATCCACCGTCAGCGGATCGGTGCAAATGCGACTGGGTAGGTGGGTGAACTCCTTCATATCCGCAATATCGGCATATCGGCTCAGCAGCTCGGCGAGATCAATACGGTCGTCCATAACGTCCCTTTGCTTGACGGACTCTGTTGCCTGACCAGACGGGGATCGGGGCTTTACCGTTGAACCGGGCGAAGGCGGCCGGGGCAGACCGGTCCGCTCGGTGATGAAGTGGATCTTCGACCCCCGCCCCACACGGTGAACATCAGCGCCGAGTCGCCGGCTGCGAGCGTTGAGCCGTATGTCCAGCCGGTGTGCACCGCGCTCCGCGCACCATCCCTCGGCCCAGTCTCGCGCGGCCTGCTCGTGCGGCCGGCCAGCGTGGAGCGCGTCGACGCGGAGGTCGCCGATACGGCCCGCGAGCGTGCCGTTGTCGTCAGCCACGGCCACGCCGACGTATCCCACTCGGGTCCCGGCGTCCGTGATCTCGGCGACGGTCCAGTCGCTGATGCTGGCGCGTACGTCCTCGAGCATGTGCTCCGCCGCAGTCGCACCTGGCCCGGCCGCCGTGTACGAGGCGTGTAGCCGCCGCTCGAAGTCCTTCTGCCATTCCGTGTTGTCACCCAGGAGGTTGAATTCTGATCACACTAGCCACGTTGGAGAATGCTCCGAGGAGGATGCGGTGGCGAAGGAGGGTGAAGCCGCGCACTCTCGCGCTGGATCGTCCCGGTCCGCGCAGTCGATCTGCCCGTCGCGGAGCCGTCACGGCACACGACCTCGACGCCCGGATGTTCGCGCAGCCAAGCTTCCAGCGTGTCGGCAGTGCGGTCGGGCAGTACGTCGATCCGCTCATGGGTCTCGGCGTCGATCACCACGGTGGCATAGCGGTGCCGCCGGCGCAGAGCGAAGTCGTCGACGCCGATCACGCGGGGCGTCCGCCCGGTCGGCAACGGGATGCGCAGCAGGACGCGCAGGGCCGTGTGACGAGACAGGCCTGCCGCGAGTATCGCCAGCAGACGTGATCCCGCCCGGCCCGCTAACTCCTTGACCACAGCCTTGACTTGCCTGGTCAGACGGGCCGTGCGTCGCTGGTAACGCTCCAGCACCCCGGGTCCGCCACAACAGGACCTCGTCGGGGTCCGTGGCGGCCAGGAACCTGCCGTCCGGGCTGAATTCGAGATCTTCCAGTCCCTCGTGCTGGAGCTTGGGGAGTTCCCGCCCCGAAGTAATTTCCCAGCTGCGGATTCCTGCTGGACCGCGCAGGACCAGGTGCCGGCTGTCGGGGGTGAACTGGAAGTCTTCCTCGGAGCAGTTGGCGGCGGACGTCTTGGGGGCCCACTTGGTCGGCAGCTTGCGGCGCCGGGGGATGTCCCGGATCTGCAGGGGGCGCCGGGCAGGCACAGCGCCATCAGACGGTCGTCCGCGCTCACCTGAGCATCGGGCAATGGATAGGTGTTCATCCAGCGCTGTTGGTGCAGCCGCCGCATGGCCCAGTCCGAGACATCGTATGGTTCCCCGGGACCGACCTGGGGCAGGACGCTGTCCATGCGGCGCTCCAGCAGCACGCGCCGGGTCTGCATGTCCCGGATTTGGATCGCCGCCTGGGGTCCCCGGGTGTTGTACAGGACGAGGGTGCGGCCGCTCGGACTGATCTCGGCTCCGTCGTCGGCCGGCAGACGCTGCGCCTCGACACGGCCGGCCCGCATATCCCAGATCCTCACCCTGCCGTCGCCGTTCAGCGGGCGTGACGAGTGCACTCGCACCCCACGCAGGAGACGACGTGGCGACGGCGTACATCGGAGTCGGAAGCATCGACAGGGAAGGTCATGATCCGACCCGGTCGGCCCGGGACCGAATGGGTGCGTACGAGTCCGCTCCGCACGACCACAACTCGGGGGACCACGGCCCTACACACCGTGGTCGTCATGCGTGATGCTCCTGTTGGTGCGGTGATGAGCATGATGGATCCGGACTTCTCTCAGCCGGTGAGGACGTCCAGCGCGGCGGCGTGCACGCCGGGCGCGGCGGCGAGGTAGCTCTTGGTGGCCGGCTCCCATGGTTTGCCGTCGATGTCGGTCACGAGACCACCGGCCTCCTGGACCAGGAGCACGCCTGCGGCGTGGGAGCGGACGTTGTCGAACTGCCAGTGCAGGTCCATCCGGCCGGCGGCGACCTGGGCGAGCTGGCCGGTGACCGGTACGGAGACCTGCACGCACAGAGCGGAGTTCAGCATCGCGGTGAGGGCGGCGCCCATCCGCTTGGCGAGGTCGGGGTCGTGGCCCGGCTTGGCCTGGCCGGTCCCGGCCAGTGCGCCGTCCAGCGACGTCTTGGCCGAAACCTGAAGCCGTACACCGTTGAGGAACGCCCCGCCGCCCTCGGTCGCGGTGAACATCTCGTCGAGGACCGGAGAGTAGACCACGGCCAGGACCGGGCGGCCGTCACGGACGAGGCTCACGCCGATGTTCCAGTCGGGCATGCCGTGCACGGCGTTGACGTTGCCGCCGACCGGGTCGATGAGCCACCACTCGCCCGCGGCCATCGGTCCCGATCCGTGTTCGTCATTCAGCCAGCCCGCGCTCGGCAGCACCTCGGTCAAGGCGGGACGCAACGTGTCGACGACGGCCGCGTCATTGGCCTGGAGGTTCGCGAGCAGTTCGGGGAGGCCGGACTGACGGGACTCGGTGGAATAGCGCGTCATCATCCGGGCGCCGGCGTGGCGGACGGCGGCGACGGTCGCGGCAAGCAGTTTCTGGTTCATGGGGACACTCCCGGAGTTGATTGAAGTGGATCTATATCTGGCTAGCATTTACTTCTATGCAATTGGACTTGAATCTGCTGACCGTGCTGGACGCCCTGCTCGAAGAAGGCAGCGTGATGGGCGCGGCCCGGCGGCTGCACCTGTCCTCGCCCGCGGTCAGCCGCACGCTCGGCCGGCTGCGCGCCGTCACCGGGGACGACATCCTGGTGCGCACCGGCCACTCCATGGCCCCCACTCCGTACGCGGTGTCGGTGCGAGAGGACGTGGCCCGGCTGGTCCGGCAGGCGCACGAACTGCTCTCGCCGATCCGTGAGCTGAACTTGGCCGAACTGGAGCGCACCTTCACGATCCAGTGTCACGACGCGGTGGCCGCGTCACTGGTGCCGGTACTGGTCGGCAGGATCCAGCAGCGGGCTTCCGGGGTGCAGTTGCGGGTGCTGGCGGAGAACCGCGTCGACACCGACGACCTGCGACACGGCCGCGTCGACCTGGAACTCGGTGGCGGCAGGCCCACTCAGCCCGAGTTCCGGTCCGAGCCGCTCGGCGACGACCGGCTCGTCGTGGCGATGCGCGCCGACCACCCTTGTGCCGCCGCACTGGACCTGGCCTCCTATGCGGCACAGCCGCACGTGGTGATCTCCCGGCGTGGCCGCCTGACCGCGCCGATCGACGACGCGCTGGCCGCCGAGGGCTTGCGGCGCCGGGTGGTCGCGGCGGTGGCCACGGTGCCCACCGCCCTGCAGATCGCCGCCCGCAGTGACGCGCTGGTCACCTGCACAGCGATCCTCGGCCGCCCGCTGATCGAGGCGTTCGGCCTGGTCGCCCGGCCGCTGCCGATCGAATCCCCGGCGGCGACCATCAACTGCAACTGGCACCAGCGCTATGATTCCGACCCCGCCCACGCCTGGCTCCGCGAGCAGGTCCGGGCGTCGATCGAGGAGATCACCGCCTGCTGACTACTCCGCCAACGGCAGGGCCACGACACCGGGAAAACCAGGCGCCTCGGCTTCGTCGAGCATCGCCGCGGCGACGGTTTCCCGGCTGACCCGCGCACCGAGGTCGAAGGGAGGCGCGGCCTCCAGGCCGACCGTGCGCCGACGAGGGCTTTCCGGCCCGTCAGCAAGCATCCCGGCATGGAAGACGGTGCCCCCGGCCGCGAGAACGGTGTTGTCGGCTTCGACCTTGTCCGCCAGCCGGTCGCCCAGCACCTTGGCGAGCACACCCGCGCCCTCCCCCGCCACTTCGGCCGACTTGCCCGTGCCGTAGGCACCGAGCCAGATGACATGCCGTGGGCCGGCGGCGACCACGGCCCGGGCACCTGCGAGGAGAACCCCGGCCCGTTCCGTGCCGAGCGCGGAAAGGACCACGGAATCCCCGTCCACGACGCTGGCGATACTGGCCGCGTCGTTCACATCACCCGCCACTTTGCGCAGGTGCGGGGAGTGGGGCAGAGCGATCCGCTGGGGATCACGCGCGATGGCGGTCACGGTGTGACCACGTCCCAGCGCCTGTCGGGTGAGGGCGATTCCGGTCCGGCCGGAGGCCGCGAGGATGGTGAGGTTCATGCCGAGAACGCTAGAGACCAAGCAACTTAACATCCAGTGCAAATATCTGACTTGATAAGTTACCCAGACGCAATCAATACCCCAGAGGGCGGGGCGCAGCCGCGCGGGAAACAAACACCGTGCCCGCGAGCACCCCGTCGGGAAACAGGAAAAAACGAACCTCGTGGCAGCCACCACAAGCAGCGAAGCTGCATGAACGCCAAGCTCGGGTTCATCGCCTTCGCGCGACCCAACCGAGCAGCAGCGCAGGTCACGTCTGCACGGCTCCGTCGACAGCGGTGATCATGATGTGGCGGATACGTTCGCGTAGCAACTGATGCGTGCGGTCGCGGTGGTTACGTGGGTGCCACGCCATGCCGATTGTCAGGGGCGGCAGCGCCAGGGGGATCGGGAACGTGCGCAGCCCGAGTGTGTTCAGCATCGGCCGTCCGAGTCCGGCCGGGGCAACGCTGACGACGTCGGTCTCGCGGGCCAGGAACAGCGCGGTCGCGACGCTGGGGACCACGGCCACCACGCGTCGGCTCAGGCCCAGTTCGGCGAGCTGCTCGTCGATCGGGCCGTGAGCTCGGCCGCGTCGCGACACGGCGACGTGGTCGGTGGCGGCGAGCCGCCGCGGTGTGACGGTTTTCGTCCTCGTGAGTGGATGGTCCGGCCGCACAACGCCGATCAGTGTCTCCGTGAGAAGTGTTTCCGAGCGGATCTCCGGATCACCGGGACGCACGATCCCGATCTCCAGATCCACCAGTCCTTCGCGCAGGGCCGGGGTGTCCTCGAGGTTCTCCGGACGCAACCGCAGTGAGATACCGGGCGCCTGGACCCGTAGATCGTCGAGGAGGGACGGGATGAAGGTCGTGGACAGCATGTCGTCGACTTGCAGGTCGAAGGTGCGCACAGCGGCTCGGGGATCAGCGGTGTTCGACGGTGCGAAAAGTGCTCGCGCCCGGGTGGCGACCGCGTGCACCTCACCACGCAGTTCCAGGGCCCGGGGTGTGGGCACGAGGTCGCGTCCGGCACGCACGAGGAGCGGGTCGTCGAAGGCGCGGCGCAATCGGGCCAGGGCGCGGCTCATCGCCGGTGGCGAGGTGTGCAGGCGCGCCGCGGCCTTCGTCACGCTGTTCTCGGCGAGCAGTGCGTCCAACGCCTCGATGAGGTTCAGATCGACGTAGTCCATCCTCGGATTATCACTTACGAAAGGACTACTTACGAAGGTTGCACTGGTGTGAATCGGCTGCGTTTCCTAACGTCGAACTCACTCGACGACATGAAGGAGGTCGCAGTGGACATCCGCATCTGCCCACCTCGCGACAGCAGGCACCGTGACGCTGGTGGTCGCGGTGCCGGCGCGACCAAGGACGGGCTGTGATGCGCGCGGTCGTGATCGGTGCCGGGATCGTGGGCCTGACAACCGGGCTCGCGCTGCGCCATGCAGGGATCGAGGTGGTGATCTGTGAGCGCGCGCCGAAGATCCGCGCCGACGGGGCCTCGCTGGGGCTCTGGGCGAATGCGCTGGCGGTCTTCGACGACCTCGCCGTCGGCGAGCAGGTGCGCTGCATCGGCGCACCCACCGAGATGTACTTCCACGATCCCGCCGGGCGGCTGCTCGACACCCCGGGGTTCGGTCCCGAGGACCATCAGTACCTGCTGGTGCACCGGGCCAAGCTGAACGACCTGCTCGCCGACGCCGTAGGGCGGGACAACATCCGCCTGTCCACCGGGCTCACCGCGTACGAGGAACACGCGGACCACGTCACGGTCCACCTGGCCGACGGCAGCAGCGAGGACGCCGACGTGCTCGTCGGGGCGGACGGGACGTACTCGGCGGTACGCGCGCAGTTGGTGCCGGGCACTCCGGCGCGGGAACACCCCGGCCACCACGCCTGGCGCGCGGTCATCCCCGCCACCGGGATCACGGTGCCCGAGGACCGGCTGATCCTGGGCACCCACGGCTGCCGGGGCGGCTACGTACGTACCTACGACGGCGGCGTCTACTGGCTGTTGAACCAATTCGACTCGCCGCCACTGACGGGCAGTCCGAAGCAGCAGGCCATGGAACGGATCGTCCATCTGGAGGAGGGAGGGCGGAACGGGGTTCTGGCTGAGTTGATCGCTGCGACGCCCGAGGATCTCGTCCTGCACAACCAGGTCATGCTCGTGCCGCCGCTCTCCCACTGGGTTTCCGCGCGGGTCGTCCTGGCCGGGGACGCGGCCCACGCGATGTCTCCGCACATCACCGCAGGCGCGACGCTGGGCATCGAGGACGCTGCCCTGCTCGGCCGCCTGCTCACCCCCACCGGCGACGTGCCCGTCGCGCTGGCCGCCTACGAGGCCGGCCAGATCCCGCGGTACGCCCACATCGCGCGACTTTCCGCGGCGGTGGAACACGCGCCCACACCGCAGAAGTTCGCGCAGAACTACGTCGCGTTCAGCCACTGGATGATCACCCAGCGACCGCAGTGGCCCGGGAAGAACCGGGTGAACGCATGACGTTCGTCGTCGAAGTGGACGTGCGGGTGCCGATGCGTGACGGCATTGCGCTCGCGACCAACGTGTGGCGGCTCGAAGGGCCTGGACCGTTTCCCGTGCTGTTGGTCCGCACCCCCTACGGCAAGGACGACGCCGGAACGTACGGCAACCCGAAGCTGCCGGACGTGTTCGCCTTCGTGGAGGCCGGCTACGCGGTGGTGGCCCAGGACGTCCGCGGGACCTCTCGTTCACCCGGACCGTTCGTGCCCCACGCCAACGAGGGCCGTGACGGTACCGACACCCTCGCGTGGCTGGCCGGACAGCCGTGGTGCGATGGCGCGGTCGGCATGTGGGGCGGGTCCTACATGGGATTCGCGCAGTGGCAGGCGGCCGTGCACGGTGGACCGGCACTGCGCGCGATCGCGCCCGTGATGACCTCCGCCGACCCGTACGCGGCACCGTGGTACTCCCCGGGCGGAGCGCTCTCGCAGGACGCCGTCCTGACCTGGGGCACGCTCTCGGCCCTGCGCAACCTGCGCCGCAGCCCCGCCGGCGGACACGGCGACCCGGGCGACGCCCACGCACTTCTGTCCGGCCTGTCCGAACCACGGCTGCTGCACGACCCGCTGCCGGTCGCCGACCGCGGCGCGGTCACCCGCCACCTGCCCTGGGTCGGCCAGGTGCTCGACCACCCGGAGCGGGACACGTTCTGGCAGGAGGTCGCCTCGATCGACCACTGCGGTGACATCACCGTCCCCGCGCTCCACATAGGAGGCTGGTACGACGTGTTCATCGGCGAAACCGTGCGGTCCTACACGATGATGCGCCGCCACGGTGGCAGCGCCGCTGCCCGCGACGGTCAACGGCTGCTCATCGGCCCCTGGTGCCACGCCGACGGCGCCGACCTCGGCACCTTCCCCGACCGGTCGTTCGGACTCCACAGCGGTATCAAGTCCGCCGAGGTCACCGGCGCGCACCTGCGGTTCTTCGACCGCTGGGTCCGCGGCCTCACGGACGCCCCCGACGACGCCCACCAGGTCCGGATCTTCGTCATGGGCGTCGACCGGTGGCGTGACGAGGTGGACTGGCCGCTGCCCGACACCCGTTACACCGACTTCTTCCTCGCCGGGGGCGGCCGCGCCAACACCGCCGGTGGCGACGGCGTCCTGACGCCCGACGCCGTGTCGGTGGAGGCGGCGGACACGTTCCTCTACGACCCACGCCGCCCGGTCCCGAGCCTGGGTGGCACGGTGCTCGCTGCCGCCTCCGGCGCCTTCCCCGGACCGGCCGACCAGGCGGCCGTCGAAACGCGCGAGGACGTGCTGTGCTTCACCACTCCCGTCCTCGAGCATCCCGTCGAGGTCACCGGCCACGTCACCCTGGTCCTGTACGTCTCCTCCTCGGCACCGGACACCGACTTCACCGGCAAGCTCGTCGACGTGCACCCCGACGGCAGGGCGATCCTGCTGTGCGAGGCATCCAGCGCGCCCGCTACCGCACGTCACTCACCGATCCTGAGCCCTTGCAGCCGGGAACGGTCTACGAGTTGACCATCGACCTGAGCGTCACCGCGAACGTGTTCCTGCCCGGGCACCGCATCCGACTCGAAGTCTCCAGCAGCAACTTCCCCCGCTACGACCGCAACACCAACACGGGCAAGACGATCGCGGCCGACACCGAGGACGACCTGGCCGTCGCGGTCAACCGGGTCCACCACGGACCGGCCCACCCGAGCCGCCTGGTCCTACCGCTGGTCGAACGGCCGCAGACCGAACACCCCACGGCAACGGAGGAGCCGACATGAGCGCACTTCAGGACCTGGTGGACCGGGCAGCCGTCGCCGATGTCGTCGCCGGTCTCGCCCACGCCCAGGACGACCGGGACTGGACCGCTCTGCGGCGGCTGTTCGCCGACGCGGTGCATCTGGACCTGTCGGCCCATTACCACGGCAGCCCGCCGACGACTGTGCCGGCCGCCGAGCTGGTCGAGCTCGCCCGTACGACCCTGGAGGGCTTCGACTCCACCCACCACGCGGCCACCGGCCTCGTCATACAGCTATCGGGTGACGAGGCCGAGTGCCGCGCGCACATGGTCGCCTACCACCACGTCCCCGCGGACCCCGGTGTCACCGACCACTGCACGATGCGTGGCCTCTGGCGGCTCAGGCTCCGCAGATCCGGCGAACGCTGGCTGATACACCACTGGGCCGTGGTGCGCACCGCCCCGTGGGAGGGCTCCGTCGGCGTCTACGAGCTCGCCGCCGCCCGCACCAGACCTCCGTCCTGACGGCAGCCGCGAAGGACGCAACGGAGAGGAACCCATGTTCTACGAGATACGCACGGAACGCGCCCGCGCCGGCCGCGGCACGGAAATGGCCCGCTACATGGACGAGACCGTCATCCCGTTGCACCAGGAAATGGGGATGCACGTGGTGGGAGCGTTCACGGTGGCCGATGACAAGGACGCCTTCGTCTGGATCCGGCGCTTCGAGGACGCCGCCGACCGGGAACGCGTCCTGGCCGCCGTCCATGGGCATCCCCGGTGGGCAACCGTCGTCGACACCCTTTCCGCGCTGTCGGGCGGGACGGCTTCCACGGTCCGGCTGGAACCTGCCCCACGGTCCGGGCTCCGCTGACCCCGCCCGCGCACCTGCCCGTGCCGCGGCGCCGGCAACCACATCCCTCCCGGCTGCCGCGGACCGGGGCTGCGGTACACGACCTGGATCGATCGACGACGCGAAGGGAGGCTTCGAATGGTTCGACACGAACTGCCGGCGACACGGGACACCGTGGTGAACGTCTTCGGCCGGGACACCCCACCGGCTCTCACCGTGGACGCCGGCGACTCGGTGGTGGTCGGCTCGCTGGACGCCGCAGGGTACCTGGAGCCGATGCGAACACCCGGTGACCCGAGGCCGAGGATGTTCGAGGACCGGACCGGCCACTGTCTCACCGGGCCGATCGCGGTTCGGGGCGCGGAGCCGGGCATGGTCCTCGAGGTGCGCTTCGGGTCCGTCAGGGCCGGCACCTGGGGGTGGACGCTCGCCGGGGTGAAGGACAACCCGCTGACGCGCCGACTCGGCGTCGCCGACGGGCCCGCGTCATGGCTGTTGTGGGACATCGGCGACGGGACGGCCACCAACGACCGCGGCCGGACCGTGGACATCGCGCCTTTCCTGGGTGTGGTCGGTGTCCCTCCCGTGGAGCCGGGCCCGCATTCCACCATCCGGCCGCGAGCGGGGAGCGGGGAGCGGGGGAAACATCGACTGCCGTGAACTGGTGGCGGGTTCGACGCTGTACCTGCCGGTGACCGTGCCCGATGCGATGCTCCACCTGGGAGACGGCCACGCGGCGCAGGGGAACGGTGAGGTCGCGGGCACGGCGATCGAGTGTCCCATGACCACGGAGGTGACACTGAACCTCCGGGAGCGGGCCCCGGTTCCCGGTATCCACGCCGAGACGCCTGAAGGGCGGGTCACCTTCGGTTTCGACGAGGACCTGCACGTGGCGACGGGGGATGCGCTGGACGCCATGTTGGTCTGGCTGCGCTCACTGTTCGATCTGGACAGGACGGCCGCGCCGGCCCTGGCCGGCGCGACCGTCGACCTGCGGATCACCCAAGTGGCCAACGACACGTGGGGGGTGCACGCCGTGCTGCCGTACGACGCCGTCCGGTGACCCCCACGGGACGCCGGCTGGGCCTGTCGCGGACCTTGTGGAAGCGAGTAGAAAGCAACCTGAATGATCACTCATGACCATCATGTGACCAGCGGTGACGCAATATCCGAGGCCCGTCCGCGCCGGATTTCCTTCGCGCAGGTACGCGCCCGGATCGGCGAGCCCGAGGACCTGATCAAGGGCAAAATACACGACCGCCTCGACCGGCACTGCCGCCGTTTCATCGCCCACTCCCCTTTCCTGGCGATGGCCACGTCGGACGCGACAGGACTCCCCGACAGTTCACCGCGCGGTGACTATCCGGGATTCGTCAAAGTACTCGATGAGCGCACGCTCGCCATTCCCGATCGGCCAGGCAACAACCTCGCCGACTCTTTTCGCAATCTCGCCGAGAACGACGGGATCGGGCTGATGTTCGTCATCCCCGGAGTGCGGGAAGTGCTGCGTGTCAACGGTCGTGCCTATCCCACCGACGAACCGGACGTGCTCGCCCGGATGCGCACCGAGGGAAAGGAGGCCGAGCTGGCGATCGTCGTGGAATTGACGGAGGTCTTCTTCCACTGCGGCCGCGCACTGATCCGCTCCCGGCTGTGGGATCCGGCGAGCCAGGCCCTGGCCGAGGAAATGCCGTCGATGGGTGAGATCGCCGTCGACCAGATGGGGATCGACGACGCAGATCCGACGGTGCTGGAAGAGATGCTCGAAGACGACTACCGGCACCTGTACTGAAGGCGGTACGGCCATGCAACGAACAATCCTTGAGAAGGCGGAGCCGGTCGCCGAGGGCGCGGTCTCGCTCCTCCTGCGCGGCGCCGACGGCCCGCTGGCCCCCTGGGAACCGGGCGCGCACATCGATCTGGCACTGCCCAACTGGCTGACCCGGCAGTACTCGCTGTGCGGGAACCCGGCCGACCGCGACACGTACCGTGTCGCCGTCCGTCACGACCGGCTCAGCCGGGGCGGCTCGGAGTACATCCACCTGTTCCTCAACGAGGGCCGCGCACTCGACGTCTCGGTGCCACGCAACAACTTTCCCCTGCTGCCCGCACAGGAGTACCTGTTCCTCGCCGGCGGGATCGGCATCACCCCCATCGTGCCGATGCTGACGGCGGCGGTCGAAGCGGGCGCCTCGGCGACGTTGGTGTACGTGGGCAGGTCCCCGGCCACCATGCCGTTCGCCGACGAACTGCGGGCTGCGCACGGCAGCCGGGTGCGCATCCACGCCACCGACCAGCACGGCAGGCCCGACTTCGCCGCGGAGGCAGCAGCGCTGGGCCCTCGGGCGCTGGTGTACTGCTGCGGCCCCACGTCGATGCTCGACGCTGCCGTCGCAGCGGACACAACCATCGGCTGACCCTTCCGCCCGCTACTACCGGGGCGAGTCAACGCGTGGCCTGATCGAGGGCACAGTCAGCACGCCGCCCACCGACAGCCTCCTTCCTCAAGTACGAGCCGCTCTCGACTCGTCAGCCGAACGCGTCGGTTTCGCTCAGGACGACTGGTCTTCGCCTGCCCGCAGCAGCGCTGCCATGCCCACCCATCACTGACGAAGCCGGTGCCAAGCGCGGAAGCTCGGCTCGGACCCCGGGTCGATCGCAACGTCGGATTTCAGGGGAGGTGGCGATCTCAAGTACCGCAACCGAAGCATGTGAACTGAGGTGCTTCACCAACTACGAGTTAGTGCCTATTTGTATCCGTCGGCACGCCTCTGACCAGGCGCTTTGTGTGGTTGGTCGAGAGTGAGGTCAAACGGCGGCGGTGAATAGGGTTAAGAACGGCAATCGAAGCATGTCTCAGTACGTGCTGCGCAGCCTGATCCGCAATTGATGTGCCCCTTGGCTTGACTGCCTAGGGTTCTGGCCGTCGCCCTTCACTGGGTGGCGGCCAGTGCTGCACGCATCCGGATGCCACTTGCATGGCCATCTGCTCCTGATCTGCCCGTGGGCAGGCGCGGTATTTCCGCCCGGCGTCCGCCCTCATGGTCCGCCTCCCTGATGTCAAACGGACTGACGCCAAGGTGGCGAATGGGTTACGGGGTACTTGTGCGATCCTCGATCAACCGTCTGGCGAAGGGTGAAGAGCTGGGTATGTCACCTGCGTGAGATGCCCATGACGCCTCGTGCGCCAGGCGTTTACAAGCCGCACGCGCGGCGCTATGTTCACCTCGAGTGAGGTGGGAGCGCTCCCATCAACTCGTGGAGTGGTAGACCGGAACCTGCCCGAACCACAGGGGCCCTCCCACCTCACCCGCACGTCCTCACAGAACCGCAGCGACCCCACATCCGCAGCGCGAAGGGACGTACGTCATGAGTCCTCGATTACTTCCAGCAATGGCATCAACTCGCCTCAGAGCATGGCTTCTTGTGCTGCTCGCCCTCGTCGTCACCGTCCCCGCGCTCGGCCTCGTGGTCGCGTCCGGCGGCGAGGCGGAGGCCCACGGCACCCCCATGAAGCCCGGCAGCCGTACCTTCCTGTGCTGGCAGGACGGCCTGACCGACACCGGCGAGATCAAGCCGGTCAACCCGGCCTGCAAGGCGGCGCAGCAGGTCAGCGGCACGACGCCGTTCTACAACTGGTTCTCCGTACTCCGCTCGGACGGCGCGGGCCGCACCCGCGGCTTCGTGCCCGACGGCGAACTGTGCAGCGGCGGCAACACCAACTTCACCGGCTTCAACACGCCAAGCAGCGACTGGCCGTTGACCCATCTGACCTCGGGCGCGACCGTCGACTTCTCGTACAACGCGTGGGCCGCGCATCCTGGTTGGTTCTACGTGTACATCACCAAGGACGGCTTCGACCCGACCAAGACTCTGACCTGGAACGACATGGAGGAGCAGCCGTTCCTGAGCGTCGACCACCCGCCGCTCAACGGCAGCCCGGGCACGGTCGAGGCCAACTACTCCTGGTCCGGCAAGCTTCCTGAGGGCAAGTCGGGGCGCCACATCATCTACATGGTCTGGCAGCGCTCCGACAGCCAGGAGACCTTCTACTCCTGCTCCGACGTCGTCTTCGACGGCGGTAACGGTGAGGTCACCGGCATCAAGCAGCCAGGCAACCCCACCGACCCGGTGCCGGGCACCTGCACCGCCACCCGCAGGACGACGGGAAGCTGGAACGGCGGCTACCAGTCCGAGGTGACCGTCACCAACACCGGCGACGTTCCGATGCTGGGCTGGATGGTCGACTGGACATTGCCCGGCGGTCAGAAGGTCGAGAGCCTGTGGAGCGGCAACGCGACCTACTCCGGGCAGAACGTGATGGTCCACAACGCCGGCTGGAACGGCTCGCTGGACCCGGGAGAAAGCACGACGTTCGGGTACACCGTCGAGGGTTCCGGGGGTGATCCGGGGACGGCCCTCGCGTGTCGGGTCGGCTGAACCGCCGCTCGGGCGGGCCCGGTGGTCGGTGACAACCATTGGCCACCGTGCCCGCCCCCCGGCGATGACCTTCAGGCGTTGA
Source organism: Streptomyces vastus (assembly GCF_039532825.1). Classification (NCBI taxonomy): domain Bacteria; kingdom Bacillati; phylum Actinomycetota; class Actinomycetes; order Kitasatosporales; family Streptomycetaceae; genus Streptomyces; species Streptomyces vastus. The sequence goes on along the minus strand of NZ_BAAASJ010000021.1, from coordinate 160,206 downwards.
CGCTCTGTGTCGATGTACAATAATCCACACCTTCGTAGAGTCAGTATGTACATTCGGGAGGTCTCGGTGGCGCTCACCCACATCGATATCGACGACGAAACCCTGGAAACAGCCAAACGTCTGGGCGGCCACCGGACCAAGACGGCCGCGGTGGCAGCGGCACTGGAGGCGTACAACAAGCGACTGGCTCGCGCAGCGGCGTACGACAGATATTTCGAGATGGCCCAGGACTGGGACATCGAGGGGGCCGAACAGGCTCACCGAGCGGACAAGAAGGCCGTACGTCCGTGATGCGCTACCTACTCGATTCCTCGGCGCTGTGGCGCCTGCTCCGGGACCGCGACCTGCATGAGACATGGCGGCCGGTGGTCATGGACGGAGACGTTCTCTCGTGCTATCCGCAGCGAGCAGAGTTCCTCCGGTCCGCACGTGACTCCAAGGAGTACAGAGCGTTCAGCGACATGTTCGCAGATCTCTACGACGATGTTTCCGTAGCCAAGAGCGCAGGCCAATGGGTCAGCGCATTCCAGGAGCGCGCGGCAGACCAAGGTGCGCACAGGGCCCTCTCGGCCGTCGACCTCCAGATCTGCGCAACGGCGGCCCACCTCGGACTGGTCGTTCTCCATGATGACGCCGACTTCGTCACAGCGTCCCGGTTCGCTGTGGAACTGAGCCAGCACAACGTCCACGACGGCCCTCGCAATTGACCGAGCACAGGGGGCGGGCCCGGAGTGACATCCGGGCCCGCCCCTCTCCCGTGGGGGGAGTACTTCACGCCAGCAACTCCACCTCCGCCAGCGTTCCCTCACCGTCGAGGACCAGGCGGTAGTGCCGGTACGTCCCCGGCGTCGCGACCGAGAACGCACGTGTCTGCTTGTCCCAGGTGAAGGACTCGCCGGAGCGTTTGTCGAGGTCCTTCCATGTGCTGCCGTCGTCGGACGAGCCCTGGAGGACCCAGCCCTTGGGCGCCTTCGCGCGGTCCGCGGATGTCAGCGTGTACTGAACTGCCTTCGCTCCCTTGGGGATTGGCAGATCGACGGAGGCCGCAGCCCCACCCGTCGCCGACGTGTTGTCGAACAACGCCCCCTCGCCCACCACGGCATCTGACCGCGGCGACGGCACCTTGTCGTCCTGCGTGATCGACGGCGGCGCCGCGTTCTTTCCCGTACCCCACGACGACGGCTTCGAGCCCATGTCGAACTCCAGGACCCCGCCACGCGAGATCAGCGAGTGCGGGAGCGAAGTCGACGTCCACGTACGTCCGTTGACCTTGAGCCCCTGCACGTACACGTTCTTCGCGCTGTTCTTCGGCGCTTTGACCACCAGGTCCTTGCCGTTCTCCAAATGCACCGTCGCCTTGGTGAACAGGGGTGACCCGATGGCGTACTCACCGCTGCCCATCACCAGCGGATAGAAGCCCAGCGCGGAGAACAGGAACCAGGCCGACTGCTCGCCGTTGTCCTCGTCGCCGTGGTAGCCCTGCCCGATCTCGCTGCCGGTGTACAGCCGCGACAGCACCTCGCGGACGTTCTTCTGGGTCTTCCAGGGCTGACCGGCCGCGTCGTACATGTAGTTCACGTGGTGGGCCACCTGGTTGGAGTGGCCGTACATGCCCATCCGTACGTCTCGCGCCTCGGTCATCTCGTGGATGACGCCGCTGTACGAGCCCTTGAACTCGGGCGAGGCGGTCTCCGGGGTCCCGAAGTACTCGTCGAGCTTCTCCGCGAGCTCCGACCGTCCGCCGTACAGGTTCGCGAGGCCGCGCGAGTCCTGGGGCGCGGTGAAGGCGTACCCCCAGCCGTTCGTCTCGGTGTAGTCGTAACCCCACACGCGCGGGTCGTACTTGGACGACTCGACCCGCCAGTCGCCCTTCTCGTCACGGCCCTGGAAGAAGCCCGCCTTCGAGTCGAAGAGGTTGACGTAGTCCTGGGCCCGGTCGAGGAAGTACTCCGACTCCTCCTTGTAGCGAGTCTCGCCCGTCTTCTTGTAGAGGGCCTGGCCCATCTTCGCGATGCCATAGTCGTTGAGGTAGCCCTCCAGCGCCCATGACAGGCCCTCGTGCGTGTCGGTGCTCGTATAGCCCAGGAACGGCGAGGTGCCCATCCCCTTGCGGCCGACACCGGAGGACGGCGGGACGACGGTCGCGTTCTTCAGCGCCGCCTCGTACGCCGACTTGGCGTCGAAGTCGACGCCCTTGACGTACGCGTCCGCGAACGCCACGTCCGAGGAGGTACCGGTCATCAGGTCCGCGTACCCGGGCGAGGACCAGCGCGAGGTCCAGCCGCCGTCCTTGTAGTGCTGCACGAAACCGTCGACCATCTCGCCCGCCTGACTGGGCGTCAGCAGCGAGTACGCCGGCCAGGTCGTCCGATACGTGTCCCAGAAACCGTTGTTGACGTACACCTTGCCGTCGACGATCTTCGCCCCTGTGTGCGTCGGGGTGTCCGGGCCGGGCATCGGCGAGAAGGGGGAGGCGTACTGGTATTTCGAACCTACCTTCTCGAAGCCGGAGTTGGGGTAGAGGTACAGCCGGTAGAGGCTGGAGTACAGCGTCGTCAGCTGGTCCGGGGTCGCGCCTTCCACCTCCGTCTTTCCGAGGATCCGGTCCCACTGCTTCTGGGCGCGGGACTTGACCGTGTCGAAGGACGTGCCGTCGGGGATCTCCTGGCGGAGGTTGTCCTTGGCCTGGTCGACGCTGATGAGGGAGGTCGCCAGGCGCAGGGTGACGGTGCGGTCGGAGCCCGCGTCGAAGCGCAGATGGCCCTTGACGCCGGACGAGCTGCCGTCGGTCACGGGCGCGTCGAAGGTCCCGTACACGAAGAGCCGTGTCGCGCCCGTCGACAGTCCGGACTTCACGTCGGAGTAGCCGGTGACAGTCCCGTTCTCCTTGTCCAGCGTCAGGCCGGCCTGGTCGGTGACGTTGTCGAAGAGCACGCTCGCGTCGTCACCGGGATAGGTGAAGCGGAGGGCCGCCGCGTGATCCGTGGGCGCCATCTCCGCCTTGAGGCCGTTCTCGAAGCGCACGCCGTAGTAGTACGGGCGCGCGGTCTCGTTCTCGTGCTTGAAGGCGAGTTCCCTGGCCTCACGTCCCGTGTCCGGTGTGCCGGAGGCGGCCGACGGCATCACCTGGAAGGTCTGCCGGTCGCCCATCCAGGGACTGGGTTCGTGGCTGGCGCTGAACGCCTGGATGGTCGGCAGGTTGTCCGCGTTGTTCGCACGTGCGTAGTCGTACAGCCAGCTGAGCGAACCCGCGTTGGTGACCGGCGTCCAGAAGTTGAAGCCGTGCGGCACGGCCGTGGCGGGGAAGCTGTTGCCGCGCGAGAAGCCGCCGCTGGAGTTGGTGCCGCGGGTCGTCAGCGCGTAGTCCGACAGATGCGCCTTGGGCTTCTCGGGAGCTACGGACCGCAGCGCCACGTCGTCCAGCCAGCCGCGGAACTTCGCGGGGCCCTTGGGGGAGTCGTACGCGACCAGGATCCGGTCCACCGTCTTGCCGGCAGCGACGGACCCGATCCGCGAGACGACGTTGTTCCACTGGTTGACGTAGAGGACCTTGGCGGCACCCTGCCCCTGTGGTGTGAGCGCGAACCCGTGCTGGTCGGTGGCGCGCAGGTCACTCAGATAGGTGCCGTCGGTGAAGGCGAGGTCCACGGATGCGTTGGTGGCGTCGTAGTCGCGGTCGCCGTCCGCCATCGACGGGAAGATCCGGTACGCCAGCTGGGTGTCCCGCCCGACGCGGACGTTCACGTCGAAGACCTTGTTGTACGAGTACGCGCGGCCGTCCGCCTTGTGGGTGCCCGCGTACCGCAGGGCCCGTTTGCCGGTGAAGCCGGCGCCGGCCTTGGCGGTCGGGGAGCCGCTCGGGCCGCGGTCCACGAGCGAGAGCATGTCCCTGGGCGCGGGATCCTGATCGTCGCCGCCGGTCGAGAACTGCACGTCGGCGAGCTGCAGGGCGTCGGAGGCGCCGTGGTTCTTCGTGAAGTCGAGCCGGAAGTGCTGGTACTCGGCCGGCTCGGCGAGGTCGTACGACTTTGTCTGGAAGCGCTCGCCGAAGGATTCGCCGGTGCGGCTGTCGAGGGTCTTCCAGCCCTTGCCGTCCGTGGAGCCCTTCAGGGTCCAGTCCACGGGGTCGCGCTCGTCGTGGTCGTTGGCCGACGTCAGCGCGTAGGTGACCAGCCTGACCGGGGCGTCCAGGTCGAACTCGACCCAGCCTGTGGGAGCGAAGGTGAGCCACTTGGTGCTGGGCTCGACGTCGACGAGGTTCTCCTTCACCTCGCCGCCGCTGGTGTTCTCGCCGCTCGCGCGGACGTCGCTGACATGGTCGGTGACATTGCCGGGGATGCCGGTGCTGTAGCCGCCGTCCACGCCCGAGGAGCGTTTCGTACCGTCAGGTGCCGTATCGACCGTATTGAGCCAGTCGGGGGCCGGATCGTCCGCCTCGAACGACGAGGAGAACTCCCGGTCGGGCGTCGCCGCTTGGCCCGGCCGGGCGACGGCGGCGCCATGCGAGGCCACCACCAGCGCTAATGCCGTCGCTCCGAGAAATGCCGTGGAACCCCATCTGTGCCGAGATCTGCGCTGCATCTACCAGAATCCCTCGCGAAGTGGACAACGTTGTCAATCCGCTGTGCGGGGTCCAGTAGGGCGTCAAGTTGTCAGTGGTGTCAAGGGTGTTGAAAGGCGCGTATGCGATGTGAAGAGCCGCAAGTTGCCGGCATCGCTCAATTGGCCGAGGTCAGGAGAGGTTCAAAGGCGCCACGGGGAATCCAATGGCGTGTCATATATCCGCGAGATCTCAACTCGGGAAAGACTGCCGACCGAACCTGCTTTCGATCTTGCCCCCGCATCGGGAAGTGGACTATACCTGTCAGCGTCCGCATGGTCGCTCGCCCATCCGCGGGCGGCGCCGCACGACCGAGTTCAACCGAAACCCCTCGCAGGGGCGCACCGAGTACGTCGTCCTACCCGGCCTCAGGGCCGGGGGTCCGGCCCGTGACGCAGTCGCTTTCGGCCATGCGTCGCCGGGAAAACACAGCACATCATCGCGGTGCCGGGGAGGATCCGGTTCACCGCCTGAGTCCTGGAGAAGGCGAGGACTTGAGCATGGGATCCACTTCCGCCCACAGCGGCCATGAGGGTTTGGGCCGGCGTGATCTGATCAAGCGGTCCGCGGCGCTCGGCCTGATCGCCGTGCCCACGATGAGCTTCCTGTCCGCGTGCGCCAGCGGTGGTGACAGCGGCGGCGAGGAGAAGGTCGAGAAGGGCAAGAAGACCGCGGAGAACCCGCTCGCCGTCAACGAGAGCGCGCCGCTGGAGATCGTCATCTTCGACGGCGGTTTCGGCACGAAGTACGCCGAGGACGCCAAGGCGGTCTACGAGAAGAACTTCCCCAAGGCGAAGGTCAAGTTCTCGGCGACCCAGAAGATCCAGTCGGTCCTCCAGCCGCGTTTCAACCAGGGCACCCCGCCGGATCTGATCGACAACTCAGGGGCCGAGCAGATGGACATGGGCGTCCTCGTCGGCAAGAAGCAGCTCGCCGACCTCACGCCGCTGCTGGACGCGCCGTCCGTCGACGACCCGAACAAGAAGGTCCGCGACACGCTGCGGCCCGGCATCGTCGAGATGGGGCAGTTCGACGGCGACCCGGTCTGGATCATGTACTACGCGTACACCGTGTACGGCGTGTGGTACTCCCAGAAGGCCCTGGACTCGCTCGACGCCACGTACCCGGAGACCTGGGACGACATGCTCGCGGTCTGCGAGAAGGCGAAGAAGAAGGGCATCGCGGGCTGGACGTACGCGGGCAAACACCCGTACTACATCCCCTTCTCGCTCTACCCGATGATCGCCAAGGTCGGCGGCCCCGAGGTCCTCGACGCCATCGACAACCTTGAGCCGAACGCCTGGAAGCACCCCGCGGTCAAGACCTGTTTCGAGGCGTACTACGAGCTCTTCAAGAAGGGCTACATCCTCAAGGGCACTCCTGGTCTGGACCACATCCAGTCCCAGACGGCGTGGACCGAGGGCAAGGCGCTCTTCATCCCCAACGGCTCGTGGGTGGAGAACGAGGCGGCGAAGACCATGCCGAAGGACTTCAACCTCGCGGTGTCGGCGCCGTCCGGCATCGACAGCTCGGACAAGATGCCCTTCGGCACCATCTGGGCGTCCGGTGGCGAGCCCTTCATCGTTCCTGCCAAGGCCAAGAACCCCGATGGCGGTATGGAGCAACTGCGCATCATGCTCAGCGAGGAGTCGTCGAAGAACTTCACCTCGTCCGTCAAGTCGCTGTCCGCGTTCAACGGCGGCACCGACGGTATCGAGCTGACCCCGGGTCTGAAGTCCGGTGTCGCGGCCCTGGAGAAGGCCGGCGAGAACGTGGTCAACCCGCGCCTCCAGGACTGGTACGTGGCGTTGCAGAAGGAGAAGATCGGCGTCGGAGGCCTCGGCGAGATGATGGCCGGGCGGCTCACCCCGGCCGAGGCGATCAAGAAGATCCAGGCCTACGCCGACGAGGCGGCCAACGACGACACCATCCAGCACTACAAGCACCAGTGAGCGCGGCGGGGGACCCCGGGCCGTGACCGGGGTCCCCCGCTCTCGATGCGCGGCGTCGGCGGCAGCGCCGCGGGAAGATCGGGTCGGTAGGAATGCAACACGGTAAATACCGTTTCATCGTGGGGTTCTTGACTGCCCCTCTGGCGATCTACACCCTTTTCGTCATCTGGCCCTTCATCCAGTCCATCTACTATTCGTTCACGGACTGGAGCGGTCTGAGCCCCGAGTTCAAGATGGTGGGCTTCGCCAACTTCACGAGAATGCTGGACGACGAGGTTTTCTGGAAGTCGTTCCAGCACAGCGTGATGTTCGTGGTGCTGCTGCCGCTGGTGACGCTGACACTGGCGCTGTTCTTCGCCTTCATGCTGAATGTCGGCGGACGGCGCAGGAAGAACGCCGCGATCGCGGGCGTACGGGGTTCGGCCTTCTACAAGGTCGTCTATTTCTTCCCGCAGGTGCTGTCGATCGCGATCGTCGCCCTGTTGTTCCAGTTCGCGTACAACCCCAACAGCGGTGCGCTCAACTCCGCGCTCAAGGCGGTCGGTCTGGACGATGTCCAGCCCAACTGGCTGGGCGATCCCGATCTCGCGCTGTGGTGCGTCTTCGCGGTTCTCGTCTGGGTCACCGTCGGATTCTTCGTGGTGCTCTTCTCCGCCGGAATGGCGTCCATTCCCAAGGACTATTACGAGGCGGCGCTCCTTGACGGCGCGAACCGCATCACCACGTTCTTCAGGATCACACTTCCGCTGCTCTGGGACACCGTGCAGTCCGGCTGGGCGTATATGGGCATCCTGGCGCTGGGCGCCGAGTCCTTCGCGGTGGTGCAGATCATGACCGTGGGGCCGAACGGCGGCGGCCCCGACTATTCGACGACGGTTCTGCCGCTGTACGTCTACCAGAAGGCGTTCCGGGACGGCCAGGCCGCCTATGCGACGACGATCGGTGTCGCCCTGCTCATCCTGACGCTGCTGTTCGTTGCGGTCGTGATGAGACTGGGCCGGCGTGAGCGGTTGGAGTACTGACCTATGAAGACGACCGACACCCCTCCCGCCGACGCCACCTCGGACGAGCGGCCGCCCGTCATCAAGACGACGGCCGTACCCGGGCCGCTGGAGAAGCCGTCCGAGGGCAGGACCCTCAACTTCTTCTCGCACGGCATGCTCATTCTCTGGGCGTTCATGGTGGTGATGCCGCTGCTGTGGGCGGTGATGACCTCGTTCAAGACGGACCGGGACATCTTCAGTTCGCCCTGGGCGCTGCCGGACTCGTTGCATTTCGAGAACTGGTCGCGGGCCTGGACCGAGGCGAACATGAGCGACTACTTCCTCAACACGGTGATCGTGGTGGGGTTCTCGCTCGTCGGCACGATGCTGCTGGGTTCGATGGCGGCGTACGTCCTCGCGCGTTTCGAGTTTCCCGGGAACCGTTTCATCTACTTCCTCTTCATCGGAGGGATGAGCTTCCCGATCATCCTGGCGCTGGTTCCGCTGTTCTACGTCATGCAGAACCTTTCGCTGCTGAACACACTGCCCGGGCTGATCCTGGTCTACATCGCGTACTCGCTGCCGTTCACCGTGTTCTTCATGACGGCCTTCTTCCGTACGCTGCCGACCTCCGTGGCCGAGGCGGCCTTCGTGGACGGCGCCTCGCACACGCGGACGTTCTTCCAGGTGATGCTGCCGATGGCCAAGCCCGGACTGATCAGCATCAGCATCTTCAACTTCCTGGGGCAGTGGAACCAGTACATGCTGCCGACGGTTCTGAACACCGATGAGGACCGCAAGGTCCTCACCCAGGGTCTCGTCCAGCTCGCGGTGAGCCAGGGCTACAAGGGCGACTGGTCCGGACTCTTCGCAGGCCTGGTCATGGCCATGCTCCCGGTCCTCGCCGCGTACATCGTCTTCCAGCGCCAGGTGGTCGCGGGTCTGACGGCGGGCGCACTGAAGTAGCGGTCCGGCCGTCGGTTCGCTTTGCGAGGGTGATCCCGGATTGGTCCGTGGGGTCACCCTTGCGTGTGTGCGTGCTCTGGCATGTGCCCCTCCGCTCAACCTCTTGACGGGAGGCAGCACAAACAGCTCAGCTTAGAGTTCACTAGTTGCACATAGACGGGGTCTCGCCGAGGCGACCCCGTACGCAGGAGGTCGTCGTGGAGACTCCGGGGTCGCAGTCGTCGCTGCACCGAGCCAATCTCGAGCGGGTCGTACGCGCCGTGCGCCTGGCCGGATCGCTCACCCAGGCGGAGATCGCGAGGACGACGGGCCTGTCCGCGGCGACGGTCTCCAACATCGTCCGCGAGCTCAAGGAAGGCGGAACCGTCGAGGTCACGCCCACATCGGCGGGCGGACGACGGGCCCGCAGCGTCAGCCTGAGCGGCGACGCCGGCATCGTCATAGGGGTCGACTTCGGGCACACGCATTTGCGCGTCGCAATCGGGAACCTCGCCCATCAGGTGCTCGCCGAGGAATCCGAACCCCTCGATGTGGACGCCTCCGCCGCGCAGGGCCTCGACCGGGCCGAACAGCTGGTCAGCAGGCTGATCGAGGCCACCGACGTCGACCGCGGCAAGATCGCGGGCGTGGGTCTCGGCGTGCCGGGGCCGATCGACGTGGAGTCGGGCACCCTCGGCTCGACGGCGATCCTGCCGGGCTGGACCGGCACCAAGCCCGCCGAGGAGTTGCGGGGGCGGCTCGGCGTACCGGTGCACGTGGACAACGACGCCAACCTCGGCGCCCTCGGCGAGCTCGTCTGGGGCAGCGGCCGGGGGGTGCGGGACCTGGCGTACATCAAGGTCGCCAGCGGTGTCGGCGCCGGACTGGTGATCAGCGGACGTATTTACCGCGGACCGGGTGGCACGGCGGGAGAAATCGGTCATATTACTCTTGATGAGTCCGGCCCCGTCTGCCGCTGCGGAAACCGGGGCTGCCTGGAGACCTTCGCGGCCGCGCGCTACGTACTGCCGCTGCTCCAGTCCAGCCACGGCACGGATCTGACCATGGAAGGCGTCGTACGGCTGGCGCGGGACGGCGACCCTGGCTGCCGTCGCGTGATCGCCGACGTCGGCCGACACATCGGCAGTGGAGTCGCCAATCTCTGCAACTTGCTCAACCCGAGCCGGGTCGTCCTCGGCGGTGATCTCGCCGAGGCCGGTGAGCTGGTGCTCGGGCCCATAAGGGAGTCGGTCGGCCGTTACGCGATCCCCAGCGCAGCGCGTCAACTATCCGTTCTTCCAGGGGCACTTGGCGGTCGGGCGGAGGTCCTCGGAGCTCTCGCTCTCGCACTCAGCGAGATGGGGGATTCAACCCTTTTGGACGGGACTCTCCCTACGGCCGCTCCTGCCTTCACTTAGAGAACGGATGGCACCGTTGCCATCTCGTTAAGGATTTACTTCTTGACGTCGCACTAATGGCCGAGTTGACTGCCAGCCACCTCGGCCGCACTGTCGCGGCCTCGTCAGGGAGGTATCTGAAAGTGAATACGCGTATGCGTCGTGCTGCCATTGCCGTTGCCGCAGGTGCGATGGCCATCTCGCTGGCTGCCTGTGGCAGCGCCGAGGAAGCCGGCGGTGACAACGACGAAGCCGCCACGAACAAGGGCGACGCGATCAAGGTCGGTCTGCTGCTTCCGGAGAACCAGACCGCGCGTTACGAGAAGTTCGACAAGCCCCTGATCGAGAAGAAGGTCAAGGAGCTCACGAACAACAAGGGCGAGATCGTCTACGCCAACGCCAAGCAGGACGCCACCACCCAGAACCAGCAGGTCGACACGATGATCACCAACAAGGTGGACGTGCTGATCGTGGACGCGGTGGACTCCAAGGCCATCGAGAACTCCGTCAACAGGGCCAAGGAGGCGGACATCCCGGTCGTCGCGTACGACCGTCTCGCCCAGGGCGACATCGACGGCTACGTCTCGTTCGACAACGAAGAGGTCGGCCGAGTCCAGGGCAAGGCGCTCCTGGACGCCCTCGGCGACAAGGCGAAGCCCTCCGCCAAGATCGTCATGATGAACGGCGCGGTCACCGACCCGAACGCAGCCCTCTTCAAGAAGGGCGCGCTCTCCCAGCTCGAGGGCAAGGTCGACATCGCCAAGTCGTACGACACCAAGGAGTGGAAGCCGGAGAACGCCAACGCCAACATGGAAGGCGCGATCTCCGCGATCGGCAAGAACAACATCGTCGGCGTCTACTCCGCCAACGACGGCATGGCGGGCGGCATCATCACGGCCCTGAAGGCCGCCGGTGTCAACCCGATCCCGCCGGTCACCGGCCAGGACGCCGAGCTCGCCGGTGTGCAGCGCATCGTCGCGGGTGAGCAGTACATGAGCGTTTACAAGCCCTACCCGCAGGAGGCGGACATCGCGGCGGAGATGGCCGTCGCCCTCGCCAAGGGTGAGAAGCTCGACTCCATCGCCAAGACCGAGGTCGACAGCCCGACCACCAAGGGCGTCCCCTCGGTCCTCGTCCCGGTCATCTCGCTGACCAAGGACAACATCAACGACACGGTCATCAAGGACGGCATCTACACGGTCGACGAGATCTGCACGGCCAAGTTCAAGGCCGCCTGCGACCAGATCGGCCTCAAGTAGTAGGTCCGCAAAGCCCCTCCGGCGCCCCGCCACCAACAGCCCCGCAAGCTCGCGCGGGGCGCCGGACGGAACAGCTCCCCAAACTTCTGTACTACCTCTCCGCCGGGTCAGGCGGCGAAGGAGATGGTTTACGTGTCCGCTACGCCTGTGCTGGCGTTGCGCGGGGTCTCCAAGCGGTTCGGTGCCGTCCAGGCGCTCACCGACGTAGAGCTCGAGGTCCACGCCGGTGAGGTGGTCGCCCTGGTCGGCGACAACGGTGCCGGAAAATCCACGCTGGTCAAGACGATTGCCGGCGTGCACCCCATCGATGAGGGCGTCATCGAGTGGGACGGCAGTTCCGTCCAGATCAACAAGCCGCACGACGCCCAGAACCTGGGCATCGCGACCGTCTACCAGGACCTCGCGCTGTGCGACAACATCGACGTCGTGGGCAACCTCTATCTGGGCCGCGAGCTCAAGAGGCGCGGCGTGCTCGACGAGGTCGAAATGGAGCGCCGCTCCCGCGAGCTGCTGCAGACGCTGTCGATCCGCATCCCCAGTGTGCGCATCCCGATCGCCTCACTCTCCGGTGGCCAGCGGCAGACCGTGGCCATCGCCCGCTCCATGCTCGGCGAGCCCAAGCTGGTCATCCTCGACGAGCCCACCGCGGCCCTCGGTGTCGAGCAGACCGCACAGGTCCTCGACCTGGTGGAGCGGCTGCGCGAGCGCGGCCACGCGGTGCTTCTCATCAGCCACAACATGGCCGATGTGAAGGCCGTCGCCGACAAGGTCGCCGTGCTGCGCCTCGGCCGCAACAACGGCGTGTTCGAGGTCAAGTCGACCTCGCAGGAGGAGATCATCTCCGCCATCACGGGCGCCACGGACAACGCCGTGACCCGTCGCGCGGCGCGCGGCAACGGGGAGGTACAGAAGTGAGTATCGACAAGACACAGGACACCGCCCCGACCACCGGCGTGGTGGTCGAGAACCCGGAGGCCGCCGCCGGTGCGGACGTCGCCGTCGACCCACGGCTGCTGGTGCGTGAACGCGGCTTCGCCGGCTACGTCATCGAGTTCAAGCGCAAGATCCGCGGCGGTGACCTGGGCTCGCTCCCGGTCGTCATCGGCCTGATCGCCATCGCGGTCATCTTCCAGAGCCTGAACTCGAACTTCCTGTCCGCCGAGAACCTCAACAACATCGCCGTGGCGATGGTCGCCACCGGCATGATGTCCGTCGGCATCATCTTCGTGCTGCTGCTGGGTGAGATCGACCTCTCGGTCGGCTCCGTCAGCGGTGTCGCGGGTGCCATCGCGGCCGTACTCAGCGTCACGCACGGCATGAACGAGTGGCTGGCCGTGCTCATGGCCCTCGGCGGCGGCGCGGTCGCGGGCGCGATCCACGGCTTCTTCTTCGCGCGGATCGGTGCGCCCGCGTTCGCGGTCACTCTGGCCGGCCTGCTGTTCTGGCTCGGCTTCATGCTCCAGCTCCTGGGCGAGAACGGCACGATCAACCTCGACGGCGACGGTGTGATCGGCAAGCTGACGACGTACTACTTCTCGGACATCGCGGCCGCATACGGGCTCGCCACGGTCGCGGTCGCCGTCTTCTTCGTCACGTCCTTCCTGGACAGCCGTCGTCGCGAGGCCGCGGGCGTCCCGTCCCGGCCGCTCGTCGACGTCGTGCTGCGCACAGGCCTGCTGGCGGTCGTCGCGTTCGCCGCAGCGATCATGTTCAACCAGTACAAGGGCCTGCCGCTGGCGCTGCTGCTGTTCCTGGTGGTCCTGGTGCTGACCGACTTCGTGCTGCGCCGCACGGGCTACGGCCGCAAGATCTTCGCGCTCGGCGGCAGCGTCGAGGCGTCCCGGCGTGCGGGTATCAACGTCACGGGGGTACGGATCTCGGTGTTCGCCCTCGCGGGTTTCTTCGCGGCGGTGGGCGGTCTGTTCTGGGCCTCGAAGATCGCCGCGGCCAACCAGAGCGCGGGCGCCGGTGACCTGCTGATGAACGTCATCGCGGCGGCCGTCATCGGCGGCACCAGCCTCTTCGGCGGTCGCGGCCGTACGTGGAACGCGCTGCTCGGTGTCATGGTGATCACCTCGATCCAGTACGGGCTCGCCCTCGAGGGCATCGCCACACCGATCCAGTACATGATCACGGGCAGCGTCCTGCTGGCCACGGTCGTGATCGACTCCGTCACCCGCAAGACACAGCGGACCGCCGGTCGCGCGTAGTCCCCTACAAACAAGAGCCCGGCACCAACGGCGGTGCCGGGCTCTTCCCTGTGCGTGGGCGACATTTACACTCGACGAGCCCGGCGAAAGCCAGAACAGCTCTACAGCAAGGAGGCACGGGTGCCGCTGCTGACCCGTATCACGGGACCGCGCGATCTGGACCGGCTCAGCCTGGAGCAGCTGGACCAGCTGGCCGAGGAGATCCGGACCTTCCTCGTCGACGCGGTCTCCAAGACCGGCGGCCACCTCGGCCCCAACCTCGGCGTCGTCGAGCTCACCATCGCTCTGCACCGTGTCTTCGACTCCCCGAAGGACAAGGTGCTGTGGGACACGGGCCACCAGTCCTACGTCCACAAGCTGCTCACCGGCCGTCAGGACTTCTCCAGACTGAAGATGAAGGGCGGCCTGTCCGGCTACCCCTCGCAGGCCGAGTCCGAGCACGACATCATCGAGAACTCGCACGCCTCCACGGTCCTCGGCTGGGCCGACGGCCTCGCGAAGGCGAACCAGGTCCTGAAGAAGGACGACCACGTTGTCGCGGTCATCGGCGACGGCGCCCTCACCGGCGGTATGGCCTGGGAGGCGCTCAACAACATCGCGGACGCCAAGGACCGACCCCTGGTCATCGTCGTCAACGACAACGAGCGCTCGTACGCCCCCACCATCGGCGGCCTCGCCAACCACCTCGCCACTCTGCGCACCACGGACGGCTACGAGCGTTTCCTGGCCCGTGGGAAGGACCTACTGGAGCGCACGCCCGTCGTCGGCAGGCCCCTCTACGAGACCCTGCACGGCGCCAAGAAGGGCCTCAAGGACTTCATCGCCCCGCAGGGCATGTTCGAGGACCTCGGCCTGAAGTACGTCGGCCCCATCGACGGCCATGACATCGAGGCCCTGGAGTCCGCGCTGGCCCGCGCCAAGCGCTTCGGCGGCCCGGTCATCGTGCACTGCCTCACCGAGAAGGGCCGCGGCTACCAGCCCGCCCTCCAGGACGAGGCCGACCGCTTCCACGCCGTCGGCAAGATCCACCCCGACACCGGCCTGCCGATCGCCTCCTCCGGCGCCGACTGGACCTCCGTCTTCGGCGAGGAAATGGTCAAGCTCGGCAAGGAGCGCGAGGACATCGTCGCGATCACGGCCGCCATGCTCCAGCCGGTCGGCCTCGAGAAGTTCGCCAAGACGTACCCCGACCGCGTCTACGACGTCGGCATCGCCGAGCAGCACGGCGCCGTCTCCGCCGCGGGCCTGGCGACGGGTGGCCTGCACCCCGTCTTCGCCGTGTATGCGACGTTCCTCAACCGCGCCTTCGACCAGGTCCTGATGGACGTGGCCCTGCACAAGTGCGGCGTTACCTTCGTACTGGACCGCGCCGGCATCACCGGCACCGACGGCGCCTCCCACAACGGCATGTGGGACATGTCGATCCTCCAGGTCGTACCCGGCCTCAGGCTCGCCGCGCCCCGCGACGCCGACCAGGTCCGCGCCCAGCTCCGCGAGGCCGTCGAGGTCGACGACGCGCCGACCGTGGTCCGCTTCTCCAAGGGCGCCGTGGGTCCCGCCGTACCCGCCGTGGGCCGTATCGGCGGCATGGACGTACTGCGCGCGCCCGGCACCGACGCCCCGGACGTCCTCCTCATCTCCGTCGGCGCGCTCGCGCCCATGTGCCTGGAGATCGCCGACCTGCTCGACAAGCAGGGCATCTCCACGACCGTCGTCGACCCGCGCTGGGTCAAGCCCGTCGACGAGGCCATGGCCCCGCTCGCCGAGCAGCACCGCGTGGTCGTCACCGTCGAGGACAACTCCCGCGTCGGCGGCGTCGGTTCGACGATCGCGCAGGCCCTGCGCGACGCGGGCGTCGACATCCCGTTGCGCGACTTCGGCATCCCGCCGCGTTTCCTCGACCACGCCTCACGCAAGGAGGTCCTGGCGGAGATCGGCCTGACCGCGCCGGACATCGCCCGCCAGGTCACCGGCCTGGTCGCCAAGCTCGACGGGCCCACCGAGCGCACGACCGCCGGCATCGACTCCGTGGAGCCTGCCCGCGACTGACGGCCACTTGACGGCTTCGAATGGGCCGGTTTCACCCATCCTTACGGTGGGGAAACCGGCCCATTCGCGTGAAACCACCTGCACCGGGGCATACGCTCCACGCCCCCTCTCGATCATGTCGAGGACGCCAAGCGTGGGAGGTAAGCCCGTGAGCAGCACACTCTTCAGGACCAAGAAGGTCGAGCAGTCCATCCTCGATACCGAAGAGCCGGAGCACGCGCTCAAGAAATCCTTGTCCGCGCTGGATCTGACCGTCTTCGGCGTCGGTGTCATCATCGGCACCGGCATCTTCGTCCTCACCGGCACGGTGGCCAGGAACAACGCCGGCCCTTCCGTGGCCCTGGCCTTCGCCGCGGCCGGCGTCGTCTGCGCGCTCGCCGCCCTCTGTTACGCCGAGTTCGCCTCCACCGTCCCGGTGGCGGGCTCCGCCTACACCTTCTCGTACGCCTCCCTCGGTGAGCTGCCCGCCTGGATCATCGGCTGGGACCTGGTCCTTGAGTTCGCGCTGGGCACGGCGGTGGTCGCCGTCGGCTGGTCCGGATACATCCAGTCGCTCATGGACAATGCGGGTTGGGAGATGCCCGCGGCGCTGGGCAGCAGAGAGGGCGCCGGCGACTTCGGCTTCGACATCCTCGCCGCGGCCCTGGTCCTGGCGCTCACCGTCATCCTCGTCCTCGGCATGAAGCTGTCCGCGCGGATCACCTCGCTCGTCGTCGCCATCAAGGTGACGGTCGTCCTCGTCGTGATCATCGCGGGCGCCTTCTTCATCACCGGCGACAACTACGACCCGTTCATCCCGAAGGCACAGGACGTGCCGCCGGGGGAGAGCCTCCAAGCCCCGCTGATCCAACTCATCTTCGGCTGGGCGCCCTCCAACTTCGGCGTGATGGGCATCTTCACCGCCGCCTCCGTCGTCTTCTTCGCCTTCATCGGCTTCGACGTCGTGGCGACGGCCGCCGAGGAGACCAGGAACCCGCAGCGCGACATGCCACGCGGCATCCTCGGCTCCCTCTTCATCTGCACGGCCCTGTACGTCGCCGTGTCGATCGTCGTGACCGGCATGCAGCACTACAGCGAACTCTCCGTCGACGCCCCGCTCGCCGACGCGTTCAAGGCCACCGGGCATCCCTGGTACGCGGGCTTCATCAGCTTCGGCGCCGCGGTCGGCCTGACGACGGTCTGCATGATCCTTCTCCTGGGGCAGACCCGGGTCTTCTTCGCGATGAGCCGCGACGGTCTCCTGCCCCGCTTCTTCTCGCGCGTCCACCCCCGCTTCAAGACCCCGCACCGACCGACCATCCTGCTCGGCGTGGTCATCGCGATCCTCGCGGGCTTCACCCCGCTGAACGAGCTCGCCGCGCTGGTCAACATCGGCACCCTCTTCGCGTTCGTGGTCGTCGCGATCGGCGTGCTCATCCTCCGCAAGACCCGCCCCGACCTGCACCGGGCCTTCCGCACCCCGTGGGTGCCGTTCATCCCGATCCTGTCGGTGTGCGCCTCGCTGTGGCTGATGCTGAACCTGCCCGCCGAGACCTGGGTGCGATTCGGCATCTGGATGGCGGCCGGCTTCCTCGTCTACTTCTTCTACGGCCGTACGCACAGCCGCCTCGGTAAGCAACGGGAAACCACGGTCGACGACGTCCTCAAGCCGCGGCCGAACGGCGAGACTCCGTAGACGCGCGCCTGCCGGAGGGGCCCGGCGGCGAACGGCGGGTCAGGGGCGGACAGTTCGAGGGCCGGTGACCTCCGCCCCCAACACGCCCACTCTGTCCCGCAGTTCGCGGTCGGCCGTGACCACCAGACAGCGGCGCCCCGCAGCCTCGGCGGCCAGCTCCACGATGCGGTCGTCGCCGCTGCCGGGCGCCGAGTCGACCCGTACGCCCGCAACGGACGACACCCCGCGGGCGGCGCCCTCGACCACGAGCACCACCTCCAGGGGACCCGGGAAACCGGGCACCCCATCGTCGGCGTACGGCACCAGCATGTCCCGTAGCCGCTCGGCCGCCCCGCGGCGGTCCCGCCACCAGCCGTCGGGGACCGAGCCGACCACGTTGGCGGCGTCGACGATCATGAGGAGAGGGGCGCTCATGAGGCCAGGGTCGCACGGAGCGGTTCTGGTGGGCCCGACTACAGTGGGGGAGTGTCAATGGTCCGTACTGTGAACGGCGCCTGGCTCATACGCGGCCGGGACGGCCGGCTCAGCGCTTACGCTCCGCGGGACGAGGCGGTGTGGTGCTGGGCTCAGCGAACCCCGGGCGGTTCGTGGATCGCGCCCCGTACGGTGGGCGGCGACCAGCGTCTGCATCCCGTGCTCGCCGTGGGTCAGGGAACCGACGGTTACGCCCACCTGGTGGCCTGGCGTCCCACCGGCCCGCAGGAGGCGGGACTCGTCCACACCACACACTTCCGCCCGCATCTCGCCGCCCTCGACTGGAACCGGCTCGGGCACCCCAACAAGGCGGGTGCGCAGACCGGCGTTCCGGCCGTCGCGGTCGACGCGGAGGGCCGCGCCCATGTCTTCGTGCCCAACGCGGGGGGCGGCGTCAGTATGCGCGGCCAGAAGGAGCGCGGCGGCTGGGGCCCCTGGCGCGACCTGAAGGGCCGCGAGGTGGAGGGCGAACTGGCCGCCGTGACAAGGTTGTCGGGCCGCGTCGAGCTGTACGCGACCTCGCCGGCAGGGATCCTGCGCTGGACGCAGGCGGGGCCCGGCCACATACCTGCGCTCGACGACGAGCCCCTCAAGGCGTCGGCCCGGCCTGGCACACTGCGAGCCCTCGCCACCTCCGAAGAACACGTCACCGTCTTCTTCACGGACGAGTCGGACACCCTGTGCGCCTGGCGCCCCGGCACCGAGCCCGTCGCGCTCCTGCCCTGCGCAGGCCCCGGACCCGTCTCCGCCATACGCTTCACCCTCGACGGAGTCGACTGCACCCTCCTCGCCCAGCGCTCCAGAAGCGGCCGAGCCGCCTTCGCCGCCTACCCGACCGAGCAGGAGTCCGCGGGCGCCTGGTGGACCGAGTCGGGCCCTCAACTGCCCCCGGACACCCAGGTGTCCCTGAGCAAGGACCACCAGGGCGACCTCGTGGCGGCAACACTCCAGCCGGACAAGGGGACCGGCGGGGAACTCCTGATGACCCGTAGGAAGGCCGAACCGGGGCTGGCGCTGGAGGCGTGGCGCCCCATCGTCCCGAAGAATGCGTAGCGCCGCGCAGTAACGCTGATGCCCCGGCACACCAGTTGGTGTGCCGGGGCATCAGGGCCCCGTAAGGGGCGCGGGGAACGGCGTGACCAGCCACCGACGACCCGCAGGTACTCGACCGCTCCAGCCAAGCGCTAAGCGGGAACGCTGGCCACGCCAGGCTCCAGGAACTTCTTCCCGTTCACGCGCTCGGAGACGCCCTCGCGGTCCAGGTACGGGGTGATGCCGCCCAGGTGGAAGGGCCAGCCGGCGCCCGTGATCAGGCACAGGTCGATGTCCTGGGCCTCGGCGACGACACCCTCGTCGAGCATGATGCCGATCTCCTGGGCCACCGCGTCCAGGACACGGGCGCGGACCTGGTCCTCCGTCAGGACGGTGTCGCCCTGCTTCAGCAGCGCGGCGACCTCCGGGTCCAGCTCCGGCTTCCCGGAGTCGTAGACGTAGAAGCCGCGCTTGCCCGCCTCGACGACCGCCTTGAGGTTCGGGGAGACGGTGAAGCGGTCCGGGAACGCCTTGTTGAGGGTCTCCGAGACGTGCAGACCGATCGCCGGGCCGACCAGCTCAAGCAGCACCAGCGGCGACATCGGCAGACCGAGCGGCTCGACGGCCTTCTCGGCCACCTCGACCGGGGTGCCCTCGTCGATGACGTTCTGGATCTCGCCCATGAAGCGGGTGAGGATCCGGTTCACGACGAACGCCGGAGCGTCCTTGACCAGAACCGCCGTCTTCTTCAGCTTCTTGGCGACGGCGAACGCCGTGGCCAGCGAGGCGTCGTCCGTCTGCTCGCCGCGCACGATCTCCAGGAGCGGCAGGACGGCGACCGGGTTGAAGAAGTGGAAGCCCACGACCCGCTCGGGGTTCTTGAGCTTCGACGCCATCTCCGACACCGAGAGCGAGGAGGTGTTGGTGGCGAAGATCGCGTGCGCCGGGGCGACCGCCTCGACCTCCGCGAACACCTGCTGCTTGACGCCGATCTCCTCGAAGACGGCCTCGATGACGAAGTCCGCGTCCGAGAAGCCCTCGGCCTTGTCCAGAACACCGGTGACCAAGGCCTTCAGCCGGTTGGCCTTGTCCTGGTTGATGCGGCCCTTGCCGAGCAGCTTGTCGATCTCGGTGTGGACGTAACCGACGCCCTTGTCGATGCGCTCCTGGTCGATGTCGGTCAGCACGACCGGCACCTCCAGGCGGCGCAGGAACAGCAGGGCGAGCTGCGAGGCCATGAGGCCCGCGCCCACGACGCCCACCTTGGTGACCGGACGCGCCAGGTTCTTGTCCGGGGCGCCCGCCGGGCGCTTGGCGCGCTTCTGGACGAGGTTGAACGCGTAGATACCGGCGCGCAGTTCGCCACCCATGATCAGGTCGGCGAGGGCCACGTCCTCGGCGTCGTACCCCTGCTGGAGGTCGCCGTTCTTGGCCGCGGCGATGATGTCCAGCGCGCGGTACGCCGCCGGAGCCGCACCGTGCACCTTGCTGTCCGCGATGAAGCGGCCCTTGGCGACGGCCTGGTCCCAGGCCTCACCGCGGTCGATCACCGGGCGGTCCACGACGATCTCGCCCTTGAGGACGGAGGCCGTCCACAGCAGCGACTGCTCCAGGAAGTCCGCGCCCTCGAAGATCGCGTCCGCGATGCCGAGTTCGTAGACCTGCTGGCCCTTGAGCTGCTTGTTCTGGTTGAGCGAGTTCTCGATGATCACCGAGACGGCCTTGTCGGCGCCGATGAGGTTCGGCAGCAGCGTGCAGCCGCCCCAGCCGGGGACCAGGCCCAGGAAGACCTCGGGCAGCGAGAACGCCGGGAGCGCCTTCGACACCGTGCGGTACTTGCAGTGCAGGCCGACCTCGACGCCGCCGCCCATCGCCGCGCCGTTGTAGTACGCGAAGGTCGGCACCGCGAGGGCCGCCAGGCGCTTGAAGACCTCGTGGCCGCCCTTGCCGATGGCCAGCGCGTCCTCGTGCTTCTTGAGCAGCTCTACGCCCTTGAGGTCCGCGCCCACCGCGAAGATGAACGGCTTGCCCGTGATGCCGACACCGACGATCTCGCCGGCCGCGGCCTCCCGCTCGACCTGGTCGATGGCGGTGTCGAGGTTCGCCAGGGACTGCGGGCCGAAGGTGGTCGGCTTGGTGTGGTCGAGGCCGTTGTCGAGCGTGATGAGCGCGAAACGGCCCGCGCCCGCGGGCAGGTCGAAGTGGCGTACGTGCGCCTGCGTGACGACCTCGTCGGGGAACAGCTCGGCCGCACCCTTCAAAAGCTCAGCGGTGGTGCTCATGCCGCTCCCTCGCTTCGCTCGGTCGAGCATTCGCACGTGCTGCACCTTTCAATTGTTCGCTCGCTACGCTCGCTCACTTGTCCCCCTCGAAGTTCGGGTTCTCCCAGATGACCGTCGCGCCCATGCCGAAGCCGACGCACATGGTGGTCAGGCCGTAGCGGACGTGCGGCTGCTCCTCGAACTGGCGGGCCAGCTGCGTCATCAGCCGGACGCCGGAGGAGGCCAGCGGGTGGCCGTACGCGATGGCGCCGCCGTACTGGTTGACGCGCGCGTCGTCGTCCGCGATGCCGTAGTGGTCCAGGAAGGCCAGGACCTGGACGGCGAAGGCCTCGTTGATCTCGAAGAGGTTGATGTCCTCGATCGACAGGCCCGCCTTGGCGAGGGCCTTCTCGGTCGCCGGGATCGGGCCGTAGCCCATCACCTCGGGCTCGACACCCGCGAAGGCGTACGAGACGAGACGCATCTTCACCGGCAGGTTGTTCTCGCGGGCGAAGTCCTCGGACGCGATGATCGAGGCGGTGGCGCCGTCGTTCAGCCCTGCCGCGTTGCCCGCCGTGACCCGGCCGTGCACACGGAACGGCGTCTTCAGACCGGCCAGGTTCTCCAGGGTGGTCCCCGGACGCATCGGTTCGTCGGCGGTGACCAGGCCCCAGCCCGTCTCACCCGCCTCCTCATTGGTCCGGCGTACGGATATCGGCACCAGGTCGGCCTGGATCTTGCCGTTCGCGTACGCCTTCGCCGCCTTCTCCTGCGAGCGCACGGCGTACTCGTCGGCCCGCAGCTTGGTGATGTGCGGGTAGCGGTCGTGCAGGTTCTCCGCGGTCATGCCCATGAACAGGGCGGACTCGTCGACCAGCTTCTCGCTCACGAACCGCGGGTTCGGGTCCACGCCCTCACCCATCGGGTGGCGGCCCATGTGCTCCACACCACCGGCGATGACGGCGTCGTAGGCGCCGAAGGCGATGGAGCCCGCGGTCGTGGTGACGGCGGTCAGAGCGCCGGCACACATGCGGTCGATCGAGTAACCGGGGACGGACTGCGGCAGCCCGGCCAGGATGCCGGCCGTGCGGCCGATGGTCAGGCCCTGGTCGCCGATCTGCGTGGTGGCGGCGATGGCGACCTCGTCGACCTTCTTCGGGTCGAGACCGGGGTTGCGGCGCAGCAGCTCCCGGATCGCCTTCACGACGAGGTCGTCGGCGCGGGTCTCGTGGTAGATGCCCTTCGGGCCCGCCTTGCCGAACGGTGTACGGACGCCGTCGACGAAGACGACGTCCCTGACGGTACGAGGCACGATGGCTCTCCTCCAGATGCGGGATAGGCGCTGCCGGCACGCACGGCTGAGCGCGCGCTCAGCACCATGCTACTTGCGGGTAACCGTGCTGCCCAGTCCAAGACACGGGAGCGGTGAAGGTCACATGGTCACTTTGACGCGTCGGGGTGACCCGCGCCCCTCCAGGGGCGCGGGGCTGTGCCGATTTGCGGCTCCGCCGCGGGGCGCCCAGTCAGGAGCGACCCGGCGGCGCTGTGGGCCCCCGCGGTGTAGTACATGCTGAAGAGCTTGGCGTGATCTCGACGTCGCGGTTCCGCTTCAAGGGACCGTTCGGAGCGCATGGGGAGAACATCCCGGCCGGTGCGGTCCTCGTCGTTCTCCCGACGCTCGTCGTCTTCCTGTTCCTTCAGCGGTACATCTGCAACGGCTTCACCCGGCGGGCGACGAAGTGAGCGCCGGCAGCAGGACCGGGGTCACCTGCTCGACCTGCCACGGCCGCGCCCCGTACCCGGCGAGCGCGGCCGCTACCGACTCGGCGTTCACTTCGCCAGGCGGCTCCCAGCACACGCGGCGCACGGTGTCCGGGGTGATCAGGTTCTCCTGAGGCATGGTGAGGGTCTCCGCCAGCGCCGACACCGCCGCCCGCGCGGCGACCAGCCGGGCCGCGGCCACCGGGTCCTTCTCGGCCCAGGCACGCGGCGGCGGAGGCCCGGTCACCGGCTGCCCCGGCTGCGGCAGTTCGTGGTCCGGCAGCGCCTTCGCGCGGTCGACGGCCGACTGCCACTGCTCCAGCTGACGCCGGCCCATGCGGTGGCCGAAGCCGTTCAGCGCGGAGAGTGCGTGCACATTGGCCGGCAGGGCGAGAGCGGCCTCGACGATCGCCGCGTCGCCGAGCACCTTGCCCGGCGAGATGTCACGGCGCCGCGCGACCTTGTCCCTGGCCTGCCACAACTCCCGTACGACCGCCATCTGCCGACGTCGGCGCACCTTGTGCATTCCGGACGTACGCCGCCACGGATCCTTGCGCGGCTCGGGCGCGGGCGCCGAGGCGATCGCGTCGAACTCCTGCTGGGCCCACTCCAGCTTGCCCTGCCGGTCGAGCTCCTTCTCCAGCGCGTCCCTGAGGTCCACGAGCAGCTCCACGTCGAGCGCGGCATAACGCAGCCACGGCTCGGGCAGCGGACGCGTCGACCAGTCGACCGCGGAGTGCCCCTTCTCGAGTACGAAGCCCAGGACGCCCTCGACCATCGCGCCGAGGCCGACACGCGGGAACCCGGCGAGCCGTCCGGCCAGCTCGGTGTCGAAGAGGCGGCTGGGGATCATGCCTATTTCGCGCAGACACGGCAGATCCTGCGTGGCGGCGTGCAGCACCCACTCGACACCGGCCAGCGCCTCGCCGAGACCGGACAGATCGGCACACGCGACGGGGTCGATGAGCGCGCTGCCCGCACCCTCGCGGCGCAGCTGCACGAGGTACGCCCGCTGGCCGTACCGGTAACCGGAAGCACGCTCGGCGTCTACGGCGACGGGACCGCTGCCCGCCGCGAACGCGGCGATCACCTCGGCGAGCGACCCTTCATCGGCGATCACGGGCGGAATCCCGTCCCGGGGCTCCAGCAACGGAATCGGCACCTCTGCTTCGGAGGATCCGCCGTCGTCCGGAGGGGCGCCTCCGGTGGTTCGCAGTGATGTGTCTGCTGCGGTCTCTTGGGCGTCGGTCACATGTCAAGCGTATCTGCCCGGCCCCGCGCCTGACCCGCACTGTCGATCGGCGTGGGCTCTGACCGGCCAGAATCGGTCTCGGTGTGGCGCAGTCCCGCGATGAGGAGCTCGACCAGCCGGCGTGCGTCGTAGTCGGGGTCGCTGTCCGCGCCGATGCAGAGGTTGCCGACGCCGCGCATGAGCTCGTAGGCCTCCAGGTCGGAGCGGATCTCGCCGGCTTCGGCCGCTGCTTCGAGCAGCTCGGTGCACACGGGCACGAGGCGGTCGAGGAAGTAGGCGTGCAGCGCCTCGAAGCCGGCGTTGTCGGACTGCAGCACGGCGGCGAGTCCGTGCTTGGTGACCAGGAAGTCGACGAACTGGTTGATCCACTGGCCCAGTGCGGCGTGCGGAGTCGCGCTGGTCGCGAGCAGGGCCGGACCGGCCTCGGCGCAGGCGTCGACCTGGTGCCGGTAGACGGCGATGATGAGATCCGCCCGCGTCGGGAAGTGGCGGTAGATCGTGCCGAGGCCGACGCCGGCCTTGGCTGCGATGTCGCGTACGGGCGCCTCCACGCCCGACGTGACGAAGACGGAGGCGGCCGCGTCGAGCAGGGCCTCCTTGTTGCGCCGGGCGTCCTTCCGCCCGGGCTGGGCTTTGGACTGGGCCGCGTGCCCCGAGCCCTCGTCGCTGTCGTTCACCGCGCCGCTCCCTCCACTGTCATGCTTGCCAAAGCGGAACAGTGTTCCGTATTGTCGTTCCGGAACGATGTTCCGTTTGTTCGCGATGTTAGCAATGGAGGAACAGGTCATGCAGTACCGCACCTTGGGCCGCACCGGTGTGCAGGTCAGCTCCCTCGCGCTCGGCGCGATGAACTTCGGCAAGATCGGCCGTACCACCCAGGACGAGGCCACCGTCCTCGTCGACGCCGCCCTCGAAGGCGGGATCAACCTCATCGACACCGCCGACATGTACAGCGACGGCGAGTCCGAAGAGATGGTCGGCAAGGCCATCGCCGGCCGCCGCGACGACATCGTGCTGGCCACGAAGGCGGCCATGCCGATGGGCGACGAGCGCAACCACCGGGGCGGCTCACGCCGCTGGCTGGTCACCGCGCTGGACAACAGCCTGCGCCGTCTCGGCGTCGACCACGTCGATCTCTTCCAGATCCACCGCTGGGACCCGAGCACCTCCGACGAGGAGACCCTGTCGGCCCTGACCGACCTGCAACGCGCGGGAAAGATCCGCTACTTCGGCTCCTCGACCTTCCCCGCCTACCGCATCGTGCAGGCACAGTGGGCCGCCCGCGAACATCACCTGAGCCGTTACGTCACCGAACAGCCCAGCTACTCGATCCTGCAGCGCGGCATCGAGACCCATGTACTGCCCGTGACCGATGAGTACGGGCTCGGTGTGCTGGTGTGGAGCCCGCTGGCCTCGGGCTGGCTGTCGGGCGCGATCCGCGAGGGCCGGGACATCACCACCAGCCGCTCGACGTTCATGCCCGACCGCTTCGACACCGGCATCCCCGCCAACCGGGCCAGGCTCGACGCGGTCGAGCAGTTGGTGAAGGTCGCCGACGAGGCCGGCCTGACCATGATCCAGCTCGCACTCGGTTTCGTGACCGCGCACCCGGCCGTGACCAGCGCGCTCATCGGCCCCCGCACGCTCGACCACCTGCACGCACAGCTCGCCGCCGCGGACACCGCGCTCTCCGACGACGTACTCGACGCGATCGACACCATCGTCGCCCCCGGCACCGACCTGGCCCCCCACGAGAAGTACGACACTCCGCCCGCACTGCTCGACCCGTCACTGCGACGCCGCTGACCGCCCAAGGGGCGCCGTCGTCGAGGGCACGCACAACGCCCGTCGACGGAACGTTCCGTCGACGGGCGCCTGGGATATGTAAAGCAGTCAGGTCAGTGGATGATGCCGGTGCGCAGCGCCACCGCCACCATGCCGGCGCGGTCGCCCGTGCCGAGCTTGCGGGCGATGCGGGCGAGATGGCTCTTGACGGTCAGGGCGGAAAGACCCATAGAGACGCCGATGGCCTTGTTCGACTGGCCCTCCGCAACCAGCCGGAGCACCTCGACCTCGCGGCCGGACAGTTCGCGGTAGCCGCCCGGGTGGCTCGGGGTACCCGGGGGGCGGCGGTGCATACGGGCGGCGGCGGCCGAGCCGATGGGGGCCACGCCGGGGCGGGTGGGGAGGCCGATGTTCGTACGCGTACCGGTGACGACGTATCCCTTTACGCCACCCGCGAGGGCGTTGCGTACGGCGCCGATGTCGTCGGCGGCGGAGAGGGCGAGGCCGTTGGGCCAGCCCGCGGCTCGGGTTTCGGAGAGGAGGGTGAGGCCGGAGCCGTCCGGCAGATGGACTTCGGCGACGCAGATGTCACGGGGGTTGCCGATGCGAGGACGAGCCTCCGCGACGGACGAGGCCTCGATCACATCGCGTACTCCGAGGGCCCACAGGTGTCGGGTGACGGTGGAGCGCACGCGCTGGTCGGCCACGACCACCATCGCGGTGGGCTTGTTCGGGCGGTAGGCGACCAGGCTTGCGGGCTGCTCGAGGAGAACGGACACCAGGCCTCCTGGGGGTGGGGGGTGTGGGACGGGGCCGACTCTGGGGAGGGAGCCGGGGGGAACCGTGCTTTCAAGGTCACAGAGGTCTTCGGCACTAAACGCGTCTGCCTTTAGAGAAAGATCACGATTTGGTGAGTAACAATCCGTGCAATTCGGACGGATGGTCGATCACCCGAAGATCGAACGAGTCCACTCCGCTTCGTTGCGCGGCTGAAAGTGGCCGTATCGACAAAGAGATTGCTGCGTGCGGGTGAGGAGCCGGGCCGCAAACCCGAAGGGCTGATCAGAAGGGGCGATCAGGGGTGATCAGGCGGAGCGGGGCTGGGCTCAGCGGGGCTGGGGGCCGCGTCGCTGAGGGAGCGTCACGACCGACGGGTCACCCGGAGTCGCCGGGGGCAGGCCGGCGATCTGGCTCAGCAGGTCGCACCAGGCGGCGAGATGGGAGGCCGCGTCCGGGACGCCGCCCAGGCCCTCGCGGGGGGTCCAGGAGGCGCGGATCTCGATCTGGGAGGCGGGGCGGCGTTCGGCGAGACCGCCGAAGTAGTGGGAGCTCGCGCGGGTGACGGTGCCGCTGGGTTCGCCGTACGACAGGCCGCGGGCCTGGAGGGCGCCGGTCAGCCAGGACCAGCAGACGTCGGGGAACAGCGGGTCGGCGGCGATCTCCGGTTCCAGTTCCGCGCGTACGAGCGTGACCAGGCGGAACGATCCCTGCCAGGCCTCGTGCCCGGCGGGGTCGTGGAGGAGGATGAGCCGGCCGTCCGCCAGATCGTCGTCGCCGTCGACGACCGCGGCTTCGAGTGCGTACGCGAACGGGGCGAGCCGCTGCGGCGGCTTGGTCGGGTCGATCTCGATCTCCGGCCGCAGCCGTACCGTGCCGAGCGCGTCGACGGCCGCGCGGAAGGGCAGCGGAGTCGCGTCCGCGCCCTTCTGTACTGCCTCCTTGTCGTCCCTGGCTTCCTTTGCGTCGTCCATTCCGCCAGCGCCGTCCGACAGTCGTCCTTGAGCCGCAGCCATGCGGGGAAGATTAAGGGGAACGACGCCTTCGTGCAGGGAGAGACACCCGTGCCTCTGGCGGTTGGGCGGGGAACGGTTCGGTTTCGTTGTGTTTGTGAACGTGACTGGGTGTCGCCGTGGGCGGAGCGTCGGGGGTTGTTCGGTTCGTTGGCGGCTGCGGGTTCGTTGTGGCTTGTCGCTCCCCCACTCTCGGCTTCGCTCGAGCGGGGGGACCCCCATCGCGGCGGAGCCGCATGTGTCACAGCCCCGCGCCCCTATCGGGGCGCTCCTCGCGGCATGCGAGACTTTTTGGCGTGAGTGACACTGAACGCCCCACGGGCCAGCAGCCGACAGCCGCGTACGACTCCACCTTCCTCAAGGCGTGCAGGCGCGAACCCGTGGCGCATACGCCGGTGTGGTTCATGCGGCAGGCCGGGCGGTCGCTGCCCGAGTACCGCAAGGTGCGTGAGGGCATCCCCATGCTCGAGTCGTGCATGCGGCCCGAGCTCGTCGCCGAGATCACGCTGCAGCCGGTGCGCAGGCACAACGTGGACGCGGCGATCTACTTCAGCGACATCGTCGTCCCCCTCAAGGCCATCGGTGTCGACCTCGACATCAAGCCGGGCATCGGCCCGGTCGTCGAGAAGCCGATCCGCTCCCGCGCGGACCTCGCGCAGCTGCGCGACCTGACGCCCGAGGACGTCGCGTACGTCACCGAGGCCATCGGTCTGCTCACCGCCGAGCTCGGCGAGACTCCGCTCATCGGCTTCGCCGGCGCGCCCTTCACGCTCGCCAGCTACCTCGTGGAGGGCGGCCCGTCCCGCAACCACGAGCACACCAAGGCGCTCATGTACGGCGACCCGCAGCTGTGGGCCGACCTGCTCGACCGGCTCGCGGAGATCACGGCCGCCTTCCTGAAGGTGCAGATCGAGGCGGGCGCCTCGGCCGTGCAGCTCTTCGACTCGTGGGTCGGCGCGCTGGCGCCGGCCGACTACCGGCGCTCCGTCATGCCCGCCTCCACGAAGGTCTTCGAGGCCGTGAAGTCGTACGGCGTCCCGCGTATCCACTTCGGGGTCGGCACCGGTGAACTGCTGGGTCTGCTGGGCGAGGCGGGCGCGGACGTCGTCGGCGTCGACTGGCGTGTCCCGCTCGACGAGGCCGCGCGCCGCGTCGGCCCGGGCAAGGCGCTCCAGGGCAACCTCGACCCGGCGGTCCTCTTCTCCACCACCGAGGCCGTCGAGACCAAGACGCAGGAGATCCTCGACGCCGCCGCGGGCCTGGAGGGCCACATCTTCAACCTCGGCCACGGCGTCCTGCCGAGCACGGACCCGGACGCGCTGACCAGGCTCGTCGAGTACGTCCACACACGCACCGCCCGCTAGCGAGGTCTCCAGGTCTGCCGCGGCCGGGCCTGCCTGCCCCACAGCAGGCCGCGCGGCTCCGGTGGAGGCGGGGTACCCGGGCGCAGGGGCCAGGCGAGGGGCATGCCCGCCACGAAGCCGGCCACATGGGCGAGGTAGGCGACGGTGCCTGCCTCGGAGACGCCGGCGCCGGACGAGTACACCGCCTGGAGGCCGAACCAGAAGCCCAGTACGAGCCAGGCGGGCAGCCGCAGCGGCAGGAAGATCAGGAACGGTACGAGGACCCAGACCCTGGCCTTCGGGTAGAGGACCAGATACGCGCCCAGGACACCGGCGATCGCACCGGACGCGCCGATCAGCGGGTCGCCGGAGGTGGCGTTGACGAGGGCGAAGGCGTACCCCGCCGCGTAGCCGCAGACCACGTAGAACAGCAGGTAGCGCACGTGGCCGAGGCGGTCCTCGATGTTGTTGCCGAAGATCAGCAGGAAGAGCATGTTGCCGAGCAGGTGCAGCCAACTGCCGTGCAGGAACATGGCGGTGAGCACCGACAGCGGGGGCGACTTGTCGTAGTCGGGCGGACCCAGCACGCAGCCCGGGCCCTGTGGGCCCACGGCCACATCGCCGGTGGGCACGACGGTCGGCGTCCGGTCGTGGATCATCTCGCGCGGCACCGCTGCCCACTGGTCCAGGAACGCCTGCAGCTGGCACAGCTGCGTGAGGCTGCTCTCGCCGACCAGCGAGGCGGCCACGCCCGGGGTGGCCAGGAAGACAAGGACGTTGGCGCCGATCAGCGCGTACGTCACGAACGGTGTGCGGCGTGCGGGGTTCACATCATGGACGGGGATGACCACAAGGAACTTCTGCCCGCGGCCGGGCCGCTCTGAACGGGTGTGAACGGGAGCGCGGGCGTCTGCGTATGTTTCGGCAACCGCCGTGATCCCAGCAACACGTGAGGAACAGGTCAATGAACGACCGAGTCACTCCGACTATGACCGCCACGCCGGACGGCGAGGCGGAAGTAGCCCTCGTGCTCAGACTGTCGTGGGAGGACGTGGCCGCGCTCGGCCAGGAAGCGGGTCGGCTTGCCGCGAGCATGCAGCGTCCCGTGACCCTCGACGAGGCGGCCAGCCACCGGCTGCGCAGCCGTCAGCCCGGTACGCACGCGCGGCCCCAGTCGGCGCCGCAGCCTCCGCAGGTGTCGCCGGTCTCGTCGTTGCCGCGGTCGCCTGGCGAGCAGGCTCGGCAGGCCATAGAGAAGATCAACGGAACCACTCCCGGAGCGGCTCAGGGCGCCTGAGACGTCGTCAGGGCCCCCTGCCCTCTGGGCTCCGGGGCCCGACGTCCCCCAGGCGTCTTCGGCGCCCTGAGCCGTGAGCACGCGCGCGTGGCCGGCGCGGAGGGCCATGCGCGCGTGTCGCTCCGCGGGTTGAACAGTTGAACAGGGGGGTTCGTTTGAGCAGAGGTTGTATCTGAGCTGCGGGTCCGTTGTGGCTGGTCGCGCAGTTCCCCGCGCCCCTGAAGCTGCTGCTTCGCAGCGCCTTTATCGCAGTCCGGCCCCAGTCAGGTAGTTACCGTCTGCCGAACACCGCCCCCACCGCCTTGCGTGCCGCCACCTGTACCGGGTCCCAGACCGGGGAGAACGGGGGCGCGTAGCCCAGGTCCAGAGCTGTCAGCTGCTCTACCGTCATGCCTGCCGTCAGGGCAACCGCTGCGATGTCCACTCGTTTGCCCGCGCCCTCGCGGCCTACGATCTGGACGCCCAGCAGACGGCCGGTGCGTCGTTCGGCGAGCATCTTCACCGTCATGGGAGCGGCGCCCGGGTAGTACCCGGAGCGGCTGGTGGACTCGATGGTGACCTTCTCGTACTGGAGCCCTGCCCTGCGTGCGTCCTTTTCGCGGAGGCCGGTGCGGGCGATCTCCAGGTCGCAGACCTTGCTGACCGCCGTGCCTACGACGCCGAGGAACGTGGCGTAGCCGCCGCCGGCGTTCGCGCCGATCACCTGGCCGTGTTTGTTGGCGTGCGTGCCCAGGGCGATGTGCCGTTCGCGGCCGGAGACCAGGTCGAGGACCTCCACGCAGTCGCCGCCGGCCCAGATGTTCTCGTAGCCGCGTACGCGCATCGCCTGGTCGGTCAGCAGTCCCTCGTGGTCGCCCAGCGGCAGACCCGCCGCCTGCGCGAGCGTCGTCTCCGGGCGTACGCCGATGCCGAGCACCACCACGTCCGCCGGGTACTCGGCGTCCTCCGTGGCGACGGCGCGGACCCGGCCGTCCTCGCCGATGAGGATCTTGGTGACCTCGGCGTCGTTCACCATCGTGATGCCCAGGCCCTCCATGGCCTGGTGCACCAGCCGACCCATGTCGGGGTCGAGCGTGGACATCGGCTCCTTGCCGCGGTTGACCACTGTCACCTCGTACCCGCGGTTCACCAGCGCCTCGGCCATCTCCACGCCGATGTAGCCGGCGCCGACCACCACCGCGCGCCGGCCGGACGTACGGGCCAGTGTGTCGATCAGGGCCTGGCCGTCGTCGAGGGTCTGCACGCCGTGCACCCCCGGGGCGTCGATGCCGGGCAGCGGCGGACGGATCGGCCGGGCGCCCGTCGCGATCACGAGCTTGTCGTACGACGTCCACGCCTCGGCCCCGGACTCCAGGTCACGGGCGCGGACCCGGCCGTCCGCGACATCCAGCGCCGTCACCTCCGTACGCATCCGCAGGTCGATCCCGCGCTCCCGGTGCTCCTCGGGGCTGCGCGCGATCAGCTGGTCCCGGTCGGCGACGTCGCCGCCCACCCAGTACGGGATGCCGCATGCGGAGTACGAGCTGAAGTGGCCGCGCTCGAACGCGATGATCTCCAGTTCGTCGGGACCCTTCATACGGCGCGCCTGGGACGCGGCGGCCATGCCGGCCGCGTCCCCTCCGACGACCACCAGGCGTTCTCTCGTACGGCTCATGCTCATGCGAACACGCTACGGGGGTGCGGCATTTCAGTCCTGCCGGCCCTCCTCTCCCGGTGCCGGCCGGGCGACCGGCAGAGGCATGCCCGCCGTACCCGTTCCCGCGTCCGCCGTGGCCGGACGGCGCGGCAGCCGGTGGCGCAGGAAACGCACCCACAGCAGCAGGAGCAGAGCCGCGCCCACCACGAAGGGCAGTACCGCGGCGAGGGCCATCGCGATCCAGCGGAACGTGGCGACGAACGCGTTCCAGCCACCAGAGAGCGCGTCCGCCAGCCCCGGGTCCTCGTCCTCCGCCGCCTTCACGGGCGTCTCGGACAGCGACAGGGTGATCGTGGCAAGGCTCGTACGGTCCTTCAGGGACGCCTGCTGGGCCAGCAGGGACTCGAGGTCGGCCTGGCGGGTGCTCAACTCGCCTTCCAGCGTGACCACGTCGCTGAGCTTGGTCGCCTGGTCCATCAGCTCGCGGATCCGGATGACGCTGGCGCGCTGCGTCTTGATGCGGCTCTCCACGTCGACGACCTGGTCCGTGACGTCCTCCGCCTTCGCCGTCCGGTTGATCAGCTTGCCGGAGCCCTCCAGGTCCGAGAGCACCTCCTCGTACCGGTCCGTGGGCACCCGCAGGACGACCCGCGAGCGCTCACGACCCTTGGAGTCGCGGTCGGTGGTCTCGTTGCCGACGATGCCGCCTGCGTTCTCGACGGCGGTACGGGCCGCGGCGAGAGCCTTGGGTACGTCCTTGACCTGCACGGTCAGGGACGCGGTACGGATGATGTGGGTGGCGCTCAGCTTCGGTGGCGCGGTGGCCTGCTGGTCCTTGCCACTGCTGTCCTCCTCCTGCCGGTGGTCGGCCGCGCCCGCGTCGGCGCGGGAAGCGGCTTCACCGCCGCTGTCCGAGGTGGTGCCGGCGTCGTTCGCGCCGGTGCACCCCGTGAGCGCGAGGGCGGCGGCCA
Organism: Streptomyces vastus; assembly: GCF_039532825.1. Lineage (NCBI taxonomy): Bacteria > Bacillati > Actinomycetota > Actinomycetes > Kitasatosporales > Streptomycetaceae > Streptomyces > Streptomyces vastus. Next base: position 127,534 of record NZ_BAAASJ010000021.1, on the reverse strand, counting down.
ACAGCAGTGCCGCGAGGGTCGCGAGAGTGCGGACAGGCCGTGGGGATCGTACGGGTCGGAGCCTGGACGTTTCGTGCCTGGGCGTGGTGCCACGCGTCTGCATGTCTGCGTACCCCCGAGAGTCTCGTGATGACTGACGCTCCTTCGACGCCCGAGTGGGGCGGGACGTTGGAGGTATCCGGTCCCGAACAGGTCACGGTCCGGACTCGTCATGGACACCGCGGGCTGAAGGGGGCCGAAGGGTTGTCAGTGGGGAGTGGGACAGTGGAGACATGCACGCAGACACTCGTACCGGGCCCGGTCACGTCGTCGTCATCGGCGGCGGCATCGCCGGTCTGGCCGCCGCCCACCGGTTGCTGGACAGCGGCGCGCGCGTGACCGTCCTGGAGGGCTCGGACCGGCTCGGCGGCAAGCTGCTCCCCGGCGAGATCGCCGGTGCGCGGGTCGACTTCGGGGCCGAGTCGATGCTGGCCCGGCGCCCCGAGGCGGTGGCGCTCGCCCGCGAGGTGGGCCTCGACGCCCGGCTGCGGCCGCCCGCGACGGCGAGCGCGTCGATCTGGACGCGGGGGGCGCTGCGGCCCATGCCCAAGGGCCACGTCATGGGTGTGCCCGGCACCGCGTCGGCCCTCGCCGGACTGCTCTCCGCGGAGGGCGTGCAGCGCATCGAGCGCGACGCCGACCTGCCGCGCACGGAGATCGGCGAGGACGTGGCAGTGGGGGAGTACGTGGCGGCCCGGCTCGGCCACGAGGTGGTGGACCGCCTCATCGAGCCACTCCTGGGCGGTGTCTACGCGGGCGACGCCTACCGCATCTCCATGCGCTCGGCCGTCCCCCAGCTCTTCGAGGCGGCACGTACGCACACATCGCTGACAGAGGCGGTCCGCGGCATCCAGGCCCGGGCGGCTGCCGCGCAGCAGACCGGCCCCGTCTTCATGGGCATCGAGGGCGGCTGCGGCCAACTGCCGCTCGCGGTGGCCGAGTCGGTGCGGGCGCGCGGCGGCGAGATCGTCACCGGGGCGCAGGTGACAGAGCTGCGCAGGTCCGCGGGGGAGGCGGCCGGGCGATCTGGTGAACTGGCCTGGCGCGTCGTCGCCGGAGGGCGCGTGCTGCACGCCGACGGCGTTGTCGTCGCCGTTCCCGCCGCAGCGGCTGCCGCGTTGCTGCGGGACGAAGCGCCCGCTGCCGCGGCTGAGCTCGCCGGTGTCGAGTACGCCTCCATGGCGCTCATCACGCTCGCCTACCGCCGCGGTGACATCCGCCTCCCTGAAGGGAGCGGTTTTCTGGTGCCGCCTGTTGACGGGCGGACCATCAAGGCGTCGACGTTCGCTTCCCAGAAGTGGGGGTGGATCGACGAGGAGAACCCGGACGTGATGGTCCTCAGGACGTCCGTGGGGCGGTACGGCGAGACGGAGATCCTCGGACGCGAGGACGGCGAACTCGTCGACGTCTCGCGCCACGACCTGCGCGAAGCCACCGGCCTCGACGCCACGCCCATAGCGGCCGGTGTCACCCGCTGGACCGACGGCCTGCCCCAGTACCCCGTCGGGCACTACGCGCGGGTGGCCCGCATCCGGGAGCACGTCGGCAAGCTGCCGGGCCTCGCCGTGTGCGGTGCGGCGTACGACGGAGTCGGGATCCCGGCGTGCATCGCGAGCGCCAACGCCGCCGTGGACCAGCTGAGAGGCGACCGCGGCGGGCTGGACGAATTGATCACCAACCCGGTGCAGAGCTTGCACGGCGGCGCGGGAGAATAGCCCCATGAGTGACGACGCCCCCACCACCGGCCCCGACAAGATCCCGAACAAGGGCAAGCTGGCCAAGGACCTGAACGAGGTCATCCGCTACACCCTGTGGTCCGTCTTCAAGCTGCGAGACGTCCTCCCCGAGGACCGCGCCGGCTACGCGGACGAGGTCCAGGAGCTCTTCGACCAGCTCGCCGCCAAGGACGTCACGATCCGCGGCACGTACGACGTGTCAGGGCTGCGCGCCGACGCCGACCTCATGATCTGGTGGCACGCGGAGACCTCCGACCAGCTCCAGGAGGCGTACAACCTCTTCCGCCGTACGAAGCTGGGGCGGGCCCTGGAGCCGGTCTGGTCGAACATGGCGCTGCACCGCCCCGCCGAGTTCAACCGCTCGCACATCCCGGCGTTCCTCGCCGACGAGACGCCGCGCAACTACATCAGCGTCTACCCGTTCGTGCGCTCCTACGACTGGTATCTGCTGCCCGACGAGGACCGCCGCCGCATGCTCGCCGACCACGGCAAGATGGCCCGCGGCTACCCGGACGTGCGCGCCAACACGGTCGCCTCGTTCTCGCTGGGCGACTACGAGTGGATCCTCGCCTTCGAGGCCGACGAGCTGTACCGCATCGTCGACCTCATGCGCCACCTGCGCGCCTCCGAGGCCCGGATGCACGTCCGCGAGGAGGTCCCGTTCTACACCGGGCGCCGTAAGGACATCGGCGACCTGGTCGCGGGCCTGGCCTGAGCAGCCGCCTCAGCGCCTCAGCAGAACCCGTCGTGTGGCCCGCGCCAGCCGGGCCGCCGGGCGTCGCGACAGCGGGGCGGGGCCTGAGCGCTCCAGCCACCAGTCGCTCAACTCCCGCTGTACGTCGGCGTCTTCGAGGCGGCCGTGCAGAAGCAGGTGCTCGGCGAAGGCCAGCGCGTCGTGCCGGTAGCCGTCCGTCATCGGGTGGCCGTTCGCGTACGCCAGGAACTCCGGCCGGTACGCCCCCGCCAGGATCTCCGGCAGTTCCGGAGCGACCTTGGCGACGACGTCGGCCCGCTTCGAGGCGAGGGCCCGCGCCTGCACCGCCAGCCGCGTCCGGTCGAAGCCCTCGGGAGCGGGGGTCCCGGCGACGAGCGCGGAGAGCAGGGCGGCCTGGGCGAGGGCGAGGCGCTGACGGGAAGCTTCGTTGCCTGTGGTGTCCTGCGGGGCGCCCCCGTCCCGCACGCCTGAAGGCTCGCCGATTGCGTTCGGAGCCTTCGCCTTCTCCACCGTCCCCCTGATCGCCGCCAACTCCCGCTCCAGCTCAGCCGGTTCGGGGAAGTTCTCGTCCCGCTCCAGGAGTACGCCCGGTGGGCGCACCCGGGACGCCAGGTCCGCGAGGATGTCGAGTACCGCCGGGGGTACGGCGTGGGCGTGGCTGTCGTGCCAGACGCCGTCGCGTTCGAAGCCGCCGGCGACGTGGACGTATGCGATGGCCTCGACGGGCAGTTCGTCGAGGGCCTTGGCGGGGTCCTCGCCGCGGTTGACGTGGTTGGTGTGGAGGTTGGCCACGTCGATGAGAAGACGTACGCCGGTACGGTCGACCAGTTCGTACAGGAACTGCCCCTCGGTCATCTCCTCGCCCGGCCAGGAGAACAGCGCCGCGATGTTCTCGACGGCAAGCGGCACGGGCAGGGAGGCCTGCGCGACACGGATGTTCTCGCACAGGACGTCGAGGGCGTCCCGGGTACGCGGCACGGGCAGCAGGTGCCCGGCCTCCAGCCGTGGCGAGGCGGTGAGGAGGCCGCCCGCGCGCACGAACGCGATGTGCTCCGTGACGAGCGGTGCGGCGAGCGCCTCGGCGCGCTCGGCGAGGGCGGTGAGGCGGTCCTCGTCGGGCCGTTCGGCGCCGCCGAGGCCGAGTGAGACGCCGTGCGGTATGACCGTGACGCCGCGGTCGCGCAGGCGCCGCAGTGAATCGGGGATGTGTCCCGGGCACACGTTCTCCGCGACGGCCTCGACCCAGTCGATGCCGGGCATGCGCTCGACGGCCTCGGCGATTTCCGGCCGCCATCCGATTCCCGTACCCAGTCGCTGCATGACGGGGTCATGGCCCCGAAACGTGGGGCCGAACCCAGCGGCAGGAACGTTCAGAGCAACATTTGAGGTTCGCCGGGTCGGGGCTGTACGAGCGGCGGGCGCGGATCAAGGCGAAAGGCGGTAGAAGCGCCACAGGTCGTGGGCGACCGGCAGGATCTCCGCCGAGCTGTATCCCGCCTCGTGGGCGTACGCGCGCACCGTTGCGGGGCGCAGGACTGTGCCGGCCTCCACCTTCGCGCCCTCCGCGCGGGTGGCCGGGAGGCAGTGCAGCACGCTGAAGGCGTAGTTGAGGCGGTCCACGTCCGGCCCCGGAGCGGTGAAGTCCTCGCTCACCTTCTCGTCCGCGATCAGCACTGCGCCTGACGGAGCCAGCAGCCGGCGCACCGAGGCCAGCGCTCCGACCGGATCCGCCATGTCGTGCAGCGCCTCGAACACGGTGACCAGGTCCACGGCGCCGTCGAGGCCCGCCCCGGCCGCGTCGGTGTGGACGAAGGCGATCCGGTCACCGAGTCCGGCCTCGTCGGCGTTGCGCCGGGCCTGTTCGACGGAGGCGGCGTCCAGGTCGATACCGGTCAGCCGGGCCGTGGGGAAGGCGCGGGCCAGGGCGATCGTCGACCAGCCGAGGCCGCAGCCCAGGTCGAGTGCGCGGGCGCCGGAGTCGTGGGTGAGCCGTCGGTGGACGTCCGGCAGGGCCGCGACCCAGGAGCGGAGCGTCTCCGGTTGGAACATGGGACGGTTCAGTCCGGCGATGCCTTCACGGGTGCCCCGGCCGTAGTGCTCGTACGGCACGCCCCCGCCCGTGCCGAAGGCCTCCAGCACCTCGGGCAGGGTCTCGGCGATCGAGGCGATGAACTGCGGACCGGCCGCCATGTAGCACGGGTCGTCGCGGTCCAGCAGTACGCGACGGTGTTCGGCCGGCAGGGAGAAGCGCCGGTCGTAGCCGTCGTTGTCGGGAGCGGAGGCGGCCGGCCCGGACGCGGTCAGGATCCCGGCGACCGCCTGCTGCTCCAGCCACTCGCGGGCGTACCGCGCATGGATGCCCGCCGTCTTGGACAGTTCGCGGGGCGCCATGGGACCGTGCGCGGCCAGCGCCTCGTACAGGCCGCGGCGTACGCCGACCTCGACGGCGAGGATCTCGAGGGCCGAGCGCATGCCCGTGAGGATCTCCTCGGCCAGCCGTTCGGCGTTCGGGGTGGGCGCGGATGCGTCGGTCATGGTCGTGACCTCCTGTTTCGGGTTTCCGCTGGCGGACCGGTCCTGTCCACAATCCCACGCGACACTTCATGCCGTCACCGAATGGTCACGATGTGTAGTCAGAGTTGGGCGCTTCTCACTGTCCCAAGGGCGTCCGTGGCGCCGGGCCCGGCAATGGTGCCAGGAGGGACGGGTACGCGGTCGTGGCCTGCTCCCTGGTCAGGGCGGCGGTGATCCTGCGGGCCAGGAGCGGGTCGGCCGGAAGCACGTGTGAGGCGAACCAGCGGGCCGCCGACGGGGCGGGGGACGGTTCGGTGAACTCCGAGCCCGCGTAGTCGTCGAGCGGGGGATCGTAGATGTATCCGGCGACCACGCCGTGGTTCACCAGACGTTCCACGAGGGCGTCGCGGTCGTGGACCAGGAGCGGAACGCGGAAGACGGGAGGAGGGCCCTCGTGGGTGGCTCGGTCGCGCAGCGCCGGGGAGGCCCAGACGGTGCCCGAGAGCAGGGAGGTGCCGACCCTGCGGTGGGCGAGGTTCGCGTCGAGGCCTGCCATGCGGAGCTTCAACTGGCCGCGGACCAGGGCTCCGTGGCGGGAGCGGAAGTCGTGGAGGTCGACGCGTACCCATGGCTCGTACGCCTTCAGGCTGGGCGCCTCACGAGCGCTGCGGGCCAGCCGTGGCGCGTGCAGGGGCATGCGGAAGCCGTCGCGTTCCAGCAGACCGAGGCGCCGCATCGTGCGCCACGCGGGACGCACCAGATGGAGGCTGCGCACGGCGGAACGCGCCAGCGGACGCAGTGCCGCGGCCAGGTCGGTGCGCAGGCGGGCCGGTTCGAGGAGATCGTCGCGCAGCAGTTCCAGCTCCCGCCGGGTGCGCGCGTCCTCGACGGCGAGGAAACCGCCGGCCATCGCCGCCACATGCTTGGACAGGCTGAACGCCGCCGCCTTCCCGAACGTCCCGATCGGCTGCCCGTCCACATGCGTGCCGATCGCGTGTGCCGCGTCCTCGAGCAGCGGGATCCCCAACTCCTCGCAGCGGCGCCGCAGTTCGACGACGCGGTCCGGCAACCCGTACAGGTTCGTGGTCAGTACGGCGTCCACGTTCCGCCAGGTCGACTCGGGTACGGCGGCGGGGTCGATATTGCCGTCCCACTTGGACACCGGGGCCTGCACCGGGCGCAGCCCGGCCGCGAGGACCACGAAGAGGATCACGTCGTCGTTCACCGGCGACATCAGGACGCGCGCGCCCGGCCGGCACCAGCGTCGTAGTGCCAGGTACAGCGCCAGCCGTGCCGAGGGCGTGTAGACGCATTCGCGTCCGAGCCGCCGTGTCATCGTCGCGGCGAGCCGCGATCCGTACGGCATGGTCACCTCTTACGTCGAAGGGCCGTCAGGGGTCGTTCGATGGGGTGCACAAGTGGGCTACAAGGGGTGCACAAGTGGGCGTACGACGTGGCGTACGAGGGTGTCCTGCTCAGCGTGTGCGGGGTACGGCGCTGCCGGAGCCCGTCCGGCCCGACGTACGTAACGTGCCGACCGTCTTCAGCAGCCGGTCGGCCGGTTCGCGCAGGGTGGGATGGGCCAGGACCGTGTTCCGCAGGCCGCGCACCGGTCTGCGCCACAGCCGGTGCGCGGTCGCCACCGGGTGGGGGCGGGTCGCGAAGCCCTCGGCGACGCGCAGCTCGCGGGTCTTGAGCCAGTCCTTGTACTCCTTGTCGCCGCGGCCCATATCCATCAGCCGTACGCCGTCCCGGGCCGCCGCCTCGGCCATCCGCAGGTGCATGATCAGGCCGGGCGAGTAGTAGCGGAACTCGGGGTCGTACGCGGTGAACCAGGCCGCGAACACCGTGCGCGATCTCGGCCCGAAGTGGGCGGCCACCGGGCGGTCGCCCGCGTACACCACGGACAGCACACCGGTGAAGTGCTCCTCGCGCACCTGGAACAGATGGTCCACCAGTTCCACGATCCACGGCCGCGCGAACCGGTCCATCCGTCCCGTCCTGCGGTACTGCGCGGACTTCCACCGCATCAGCGTGCGCAGCACCCGCGGGTCGCGCTCGTCGAAGACGAACCGCATCTCGCCCAGGTCGCGCCCCAGGCGCCGCTCCTTCTTCAGCGTCGTCTTGGCGATCCCCGGGTATGCGGCCCGCAGCCACTGGGCGTAGTCGCCGTCGCCGGGCTTCAGGTCGAGCACCGGTGAGGGGAACGTCCCCGTGACGTGCCTGCCGAACGGCTTCTGCTCCGCGACGAGATGGTCGAACTCGAAGACGGACAGCCCGCAGGCGCGCAGCAGTTGCTCGGTGTCCCAGGTGATCCCGGGGCGGTGCACGAGGGCCTGGCAGTCGGAGAGCCCGAGACCTATGGCCCGGCCGACGCCGAAGGAGTTGCGTTCGTACGGGAAGAAGCCGACGGGTTCGCCTCTCTCGTGCAGGACCGCTGTCCGCGCGCCACCGCGGCAACCGCCGATCCCCGCCGCGAACTCCGGTGCCAGGAAGGGGTTGGCGTAGTCGGGCGACTCGTCCATCGCCTTGTGCCAGGCCCGGCTGAGCGAGGCGTCGAGATGCTCGGCTCTGTGGATGGTGATGTCTGTGATGTCGCCATCACTGCTGATCGATCGCATGGGCGACCGCCCCCCGTTTCCCCCAACACGCGTTCTCCGCGTCCGTCCTGCCTTGTCCTGCTACTCGGCAGAGCTCAAACGTGGCGAAACAGCCCGCAGGATGTCAAGAGTGTTCGTTGCAATGAAATGCTATAGATCGGGTGACAAGGTCTGTTCAGGGATATCCATCGCAACTCCCGGCAACTTACGGCGACTTACAGTAACTCCCGGCCCCTTCAGCTCTTCAGCAGCAGGGGGGTGCCGCGTGCTGTGGAACCCCCGCGTACTCCGCCCGCGTCCGAGCGCACAGTGAGGTGCGTATTCTGCGCCTGCCGGACATCATGGACGGGACAGACATCCGGGGGGCGAGACCCTCCGGCGGGGTCAGGGGGGCCCATGGCACAGCCGTTGGAAAGCAGCGACCCGCGGCAGGTGGGCCCGTACCGCATCATGGGCCGCCTCGGAGCCGGCGGGATGGGGCGCGTCTACCTGGGGCGGTCGCCGGGCGGGCGCGCGGTCGCCGTCAAGACGATCCGGCCCGAACTCACCGACGACCCCGAGTTCCGGCAGCGGTTCGCCCGGGAGGCGGCCGCCGCCCGCGCTGTCAGCGGGGCGTTCACGGCCGCGGTCGTCGACGCGGATCCGTACGGAGACCCGCCGTGGCTCGCCACCGTCCATGTCGCGGGTATCTCGCTCGACGCCACCATCGCGCGGCACGGTCCGCTGCCCGAATCCTCGGTGCTCGCGCTGGGCGCCGGGCTGAGCGAGGCGCTCCAGGCCATCCATGCGGCGGGCCTCGTGCACCGGGATCTCAAGCCCTCCAATGTGCTGCTGGCTCCCGACGGGCCCAAGGTGATCGACTTCGGGATCGCGATCAGTGCCGGTTCGAGTTCGCTGACCCGCAGCGGAGTCGTCGTCGGCACGCCCGCGTTCATGTCGCCCGAGCAGCTGACGGGTGGACGCGCCGGTACGCCCGCCGATGTGTTCGCCCTCGGGAGCGTGCTTGTTTTCGCCGCTTGTGGCGAGGCGCCCTTCAGCTCTGGCCCTGCGGCCGGGATCGGCTTCGGCGTGGTCCACGACGAGCCCGACCTGTCCGCGGTACCGGAAGGGCTGCGCCCGCTCCTCGCCCACTGCCTCGAGAAGGATCCGGCACGCCGGCCCACGGTCGCGGAGCTGCTCGCGGAGTTCGCCCGTCGCATCCTTCCGTCACCCACGGCGGCGTACGGCCAGTACGGAAAGGACACAGTCACCCTCGCCCTGCACGGCGGGGCCTGGCTGCCCGCGCCGGTGGCCGCCTCGGTGCGGCGGGCCGAGGAGGCCGGCATGGGCGGCCAGGTGCCGGAGACGGGCCGGCGGCCCGCCACAGCCGGGGCCGGAGTCGGGGGAACCGGGGTCGCGGTGGATCCCCGCCTGCCGCAGGAGCCGTCCGGGCAAACCGCGTGGGCATCCGAGGCGCTCCGGACACCGACCGTCGCCTCGCCCGAGGGCCCGCGGTACTCCGGTCCGGGCGTCCCGGGCCCCGTACCCCCGAGCGGTCCGCCCACCTGGACGGACGCGCGATTGCGACCGCAGCCGTCACCACCCGGGCCGTCGGGCGATCCATCACCCGGGCCGTCGGGCAGCGGACCGCTGCCGACCGGCGGACCGCTTCCGGGTGGCGGGGGAGACCGCGATCCCGATACGCCCACCCGTCGCCGCGTGCTGATCGCGCTCGCCGGAGCAGGCACCGTCGCCGCAGTGGGCGCGGGCACCTACTGGCTGGGGCGCGGCGACCAGGACGACCCCGACGAGAGCGCGGGCAACGACCCCCTGAACGACCCCGGGACCGGCCCGACACCGGGCAGCCGGAGATGGACGTACAGCACCGGAGGCCCGGTGGCGCCCGCCCTCCTCGCCGCGGGCGGGCTGGTGTACGCCGGAAGCAAGGACGGGAACATGTACGCCCTGGACACCGAAACCGGCAAGCGACGCTGGGCGTTCAGCACCGGTAACGGCGTCTACACCTGTCCCGCCGTGGCCGGCGGCCTCGCCTACTTCGGCAGCGCGGACTATCACCTGTATGCCGTCGACGTGAAGACCGGCGACCAGCGCTGGCAGTTCACCGCGGGCGGAGAGGTCAACTCCTCACCCGTGGTCGCCGGGGGAGTGGTCTACGCGGGCAGTGACGACGGCCGGCTGTACGCCGTGGGCGCCCGTTCCGGCGACCGGAAGTGGGCGTTCGCCGCCGAGGGCCGGATCCGTTCCTCCCCGGTGGTCGCGTGGGGCAAGGTCTTCGTCGGCAGCGAGGACTTCCGGCTGTACGGCATCGACGCGGTGACCGGAGAACGCGCCTGGGCCTTCGACACGGACGGCGAGGTCAAGTCCTCACCGGCGATCGCGGACCGCGTCGTCTACGCGGGCAGCTACGACGGCAACCTCTACGCCGTCAACTGCGATACGGGCAAACGCCTTTGGACCTTCGCCACACGGGGCGGCGTGGGCTCTTCACCGGTGGTGTCCGACGGAGTGGTCTACGTGGGAAGCGACGACGGCAATCTGTACGCGGTCGACGCCCTCACCGGGAAGCAGAGGTGGAATTTCACGATCGGCACCATCGTCTACTCGTCGCCGACCGTCCTCGGCGACGTCGTGTACGTGGGCAGCAAGAACGGCAACCTCTATGCCGTACGAAAGGACACGGGCAAGCAGCGGTGGAGGCACCGCACCGGCGAGGACATCCGCTCCTCACCCGCGGCGACCGGCGGCACGGTGTACGTGGGCAACGACAGCGGCACGGTGTTCGCGGTCAACCGCTGAGCGCCGCGGGGAGACTGGCGCGTGTGCCCCCGGTGTTCGCCACGTCCCTTGAGCATCTGTCGGATTCAAGGGGGTCAGGGGCGTGACATCTGCTCATAGCGTGAGAGACGGGATCGCCCTACGTTCGGTGTCGCGGCATTCCACGCGGGTGATCCCCGCCCAGCTTCGCCGACGAGCTCGGCCTGCTCCGCCGCCGAGGGGGCCTTCCATCCCGTACCGCTCTCCACTGCCTGTACGCGCCGGCGCCGTGTCACCGTGCCCCGCCAATCGTGCTCCACCCCGATGGGAGTAGTCCATGAGCTTCGCCAGCAGGCGTCCCGTGCCGGCAGCCGCCGGTATCCGCCGCCAACCGGTCACGGACCGGGAATCCGATGATCCGAGTGACCCCACATGCCATTGCGGCCGGTTGCTCATCGGATGCGGCGGCTGCCGGACCCTCCGATGCCTCGACTGCGACCCCTACCGCTCAGATGACTGCGCCTTCGCTCTCTGACCCCTCTGAACTCTCGGAGTTCACCGGGGACGAGGCACAGCAGCAGTACTACGTCGTGATCGGCAGCGATGCGGCGCGCAGGGTCTGCGGTTCGCTGCATTCGGCAGGGAACGTCGTGTGCCACATGACCCAACCCACGGACGAAGAACTGCGGCGGGCCCTGGACCGGAAGGTGGCAGGCGTCGCGGTTCTCTTCGACGACGATGTCGAGTCCCTGCGCTACGCGCTCGCGGTCGAGCACATCTGTCCAGGCGTAGCCCTGGTGGTGACGGTTTTCGACCGGACGGTCGCGGGCCAACTCGAGAGAACGGTCCCCAACTGCCGGGTCACCTCACCGGCCGATGTCGCCGCCCCCGTCCTGCTGGCCGCCTGCCTCCAGCCCGAGCTGCTGGCGCTCAGCCGGACGCCCGCGGGACATGTCGGCGCCCGCTGGGAGGAGGACGCCGTACGCCTCGATACCTACCGGCCGCCGCGCTCCCTGAGATACCGGGCACGGCTGGGCAAGGTCAGGGGCCAGCTGCGACCGCACGACGGCAGCTCACGGATCATGCTGACCGGCCTTGCCGGTCTCTTCGCGGTACTGCTGGCGGACTGGATCTGGTCCGTGACCCTCAACCACCGGCCGCCGATGGAAGCCCTCTTCGAAGCGGCGCGAACCCTGGCTACCGTCGGACCCGCAGCCGCGCACGGCGGGCCCGCCTACCTGGTGTTCAGCAGTATCGCCATGCTGATCACCATCGTGTTCACCGCCGTCTTCACCGCCGGAATGGTCGACCGTCTGTTGGCCCCGCGCTCGATCGGCATGGTGGGTCCCCGGGCACTTCCCCGGGCGGGCCACGTGGTGGTCGTCGGATTCGGACAGGTCGGGCTCCGGCTGTGCACCCGGTTGCAGGCGCTCGGCCTCGGTGTGATCGCGGTGGAACGCAACCCTGCGGCCCCCAACCTCCGGCTGGCGAAGGCACTCGGCATCCCCGTCGTCGTCGCCGACGCCCGGGACAGGTTCGTGCTGCGCAAGCTCGGCCTCGACATGGCCCACGCCATGGCCGCCGTCGCCTCCGACGACCTGGACAACATCGCGGTGGCCGTGGCCGCACGGGCCGTCGCACCCGATCTGCGGGTCGTCATCCGGGCGGGCGACCATGAGGCCATAGCCGAGACTCAGTCCCTGTTCAGCATCGGCATCGTCCGCGACCTCGCCAGCCTGAGCGCCGCCTACACGACCGCGAGCCTTACTGGCCTACGGCCACGCGGCGTGCTCGCTCAGGGCCGACGGCTGCTGGTGGAGCGTGAGAACGGGGCGTTCACCCAGTGGCCGCACGGGTCGCGGTGCCATCACCAGCAGGACACCTGATTCGTTCAAGTGGTCCGGGTCAAGTGATTCTGCGCCTGACCACCTCCGGGGATCCGGCCCCCGGGCCCTTCGGCAACCACGTCTACAGCATCTCTAATCGGCCTGGGCTTCCTGGGTGATCCCGGGTGTCCGGGACCGCTTCGGAGGGTGACTCGGCCACGGCCGTCTTCGGACGGGGGTGGTGTGGGCGTGGCGGTGGAAGCCTGCCCCGAGTCTGGCCCCGTCCGGCCGGTGTGGCCGGTCGGGGGTGCCGATCGTGTTCGGTTCCTGCTGCCTTCTCCGCTCCTGGCTGGAGTGGGTCGGGTGCGTGGGGGCCCGCCGCGCCGGACGCTTGCCACCCGGCCGGGCCGTGGGGGCACGGTTGCCGGGTGGGGCGGGGACCCTGCGCCCCTCGGTCACCGCAAATCCGCACCCCCGGAGGCCGGCCGGACGGCGCGGACCGCATCCTGCGGGTCACCCTGGGCCAGGCGGCAGGAGCCGTCGCTCTGCCGGACGATGCCGCGTACTCAGTGCCAGGTGGCCGGTCGTCGCGCGCCTTCCGGCAGGGCGCCGGCCCGCTCGTATCCCTCGACCGCGACGGTCAGCCCGGGCGCGATCTCCGTGAAACCCGCGTCGCGTACCAACGGGATCCCGCTCGTGGTGAGTTGGGCCCACAGGGCAGGAGGCGCGGTGCGGACGGAGAGGGGGAAGCCGGCGTCGCGCCAGGCCTTGCGGGCCTCGTCGGGGAGTTCCCACCAGGCGAGTTGGGCGCCGTGACCGGCCTGGGCCATGGCCTTGCCGGCCGACATGTCGACATCGGGGCTGAGCCAGAGCACGGGGGACGTCGGGTCGGGGTCCCCCGGTGCTTCCGGGTCGTCGAGTTCCGTGCCGGAGACCTGAAGGCGGGCCAGGTCCTTGGGCCAGCCGTCCAGGGGGACCGGCGGGAAGACGCGCACCTCGGCCGACCTGCCCGTGACCGTGATGCCCGGCAACGCCTCGGCCCGCCGCCACTCGGCGCCCCGCGCCCGCCGCACCACCTTGCGGATCCGGGCGTCCTCCCAGTCCCGCATGGCCTGCGCCCACTCTCCCCCACTCTCGGCTTCGCTCGAGCGGGGGGACCCCCACGAGCGGGAGGTACCCCCACCCCCTTGCGACCGCTCGTCGCTGAGCATCACCAGGACGGCGCGGGCAGCGGTTTCCAGTGCGTCCGTACGCGCCGGGGGCTCGCTCCGCTCGATACGGACGACCAACGGCAGTACGAACTGGGGCGCCTTGTCGCGGTCGGTCTGCTCATGGCGGAAGGGGCTGTCCTCACTGCCGGCCTGGCCGCCCGGAGTGGTCGTCTGGTCGCTGCTCACGCCCTCCAGTCTGCCAGGCGCAAGATCGGTTCCTCTGCGCGCGGCCGAACGTATGGGCACGGCGGTGGCGTACGCGCTCACCGCGCGCCGCAGTTGATCACCCGGAGCAGGTGGTGCGCTGCGCCTCCTGCCACTCGCAGACGGGGCACAGCGTGATCCCCTTGTACGACTCCGGGTACTCCGTGGGCTTTTGGCACAGCACGCACTCGGCGAATGGCGGGCCCTCGGCCCTCGCCGGAGCATCCGGGGCCTCCCGGGCGGCCTCGGAGCCACCGGCGCCGCAGTAGTCGCTCATGGCTTCAGCGTAGGCCGGGGCCGGACCCGGTGCGACGATGCCCGCACCGGTGAACCCGCCTCCTCCGCGCTCCTCGTCAGCTCGTCACGCCGCGTCGAGTCGGGTCAGCTCCTCGGCGGACAGCTTCAGCTCCGTCGCGGCGACCGAGTCGCGGATGGTCTCGGGGCGTGAGGAACCCGGAATCGGGATCACCACCGGCGCCTTCGCGAGCATCCACGCCAGGCACACCTGCTGCGGGCTCACTCCGTGCGCCTGCGCCACGTCCGCGAACACGGCGAACCGCGAGCCCAGTTCACCGGCCTGTGCGATCCCGCCCAGCGGGCTCCACGGCAGGAACGCGATGCCCAGTTCCGCGCAGAGCTCCAACTCCGGTTCGCTGGAGCGGAATTTGGGCGAGAACTGGTTCTGCACACTCACCAGCCGGCCGCCGAGGATCTCGCCTGCCTCCCGGATCTGATCGGGATCAGCGTTCGAGATACCCGCGAAGCGGATCTTGCCCGCGTCCAGCAGATCGCGGATCGCCCCGACCGACTCCGCGTAGGGGACCCTCGGGTCCGGCCGGTGGAACTGGTAGAGCCCGATGGCCTCGACGCCGAGCCGCTCAAGCGACGCGTCGCAGGCCTTCTTCAAGTACTCCGGCGAGCCGTTCTGCGTCCATGAGCCGTCGCCCGGACGCAGGTGACCGCCCTTCGTCGCGATCAGCACGTCCGAGGTGTCTCCGCCGTACTCGGCCACTGCACGGGCGATCAGGGACTCGTTGTGGCCGACCTCGTGGGCGTGCAGGTGGTAGGCGTCCGCGGTGTCGATCAGGGTCACGCCGGCCTCCAGCGCGGCGTGGATCGTCGCGACCGAACGCCGCTCGTCGGGGCGCCCCTCGATGGACATCGGCATACCGCCCAGACCGATCGCGCCGACCTGGACCTCGCCGATGGTGCGTGTCTGCATGGAGGTTCCTCCTGGGGGAGTCATTCGGTACGCCCAGCCTCCTCCCCGACTTTTTTGCCGTCCAACACGAGAATCCGATCGCTTTGAGCAGCAGTGGTGATGAATCGCTCGGCACCGCGTGGCGGGGCTACCTTCGCCAGGGCCCCGTCACCGCGAACGTCGTCCCCGGGCGATAGCAGTTCACGTACATCGTCTTGCCGTCCGGGGAGAAGGTGACGCCCGCGAACTCGCCCCACTCGGGCTCCTCGGGCGTGCCGATGTTCTGGCGGTTGCGGGCCATCGCGTACACCTCGCCTCGCCGCGTCACGCCGTACACGTGCTGGGCTCCCTCGCCGTCCTCGCAGACCATCAGGCCGCCGGTGGGGGCGAGGGCGATGTTGTCGGGGGACTCGCCGGGAAGTTGCACGTCGGTGTCCGGGCCGAAGACGATCACCAGGGTGAGGCAGCGGGCGGCGGGGTCGTAGCGCCAGATCTGGCCGTAGTGGTCGGCGGCGGAGCCCTCGGCGCTGCGGGCGAAGGACGAGACGAAGTACACGCTCCGGCCGCCCCAGTAGCAGCCCTCCAGTTTCTGGGCGTGGGTGATGCCCTTGGGGCCGAAGTCCTGGAGGCGGATGGGGGTTTGGGCGGCGAGCGGGTCCGGTACGTCCGCCCATTCGACGCCGTCGAACGTGGCGCCCGTTTCCTGGATCGTGGACAGGTCCGGGACGCCCGGCACGCGCATCGCCTGGAGCCGGCCGCCCGCGCGGAGCGAACTCCTGCCGCCCTCCGGCTTGTTGGGCAGGAAGCGGTAGAAGAGGCCGAAGGGCTTCTCGAAGGCGTCCTCGGTCTCGTAGACGATGCCGCGCTTCGGGTCGACGGCGATCGCCTCGTGCTGGAAGCGGCCCATCGCGGTCAGCGGCACGGCACCGGTGCGGTACGGATCCGCCGGGTCGACCTCGAAGATGAAGCCGTGGTCCTTGGTGTAGCCGTTCGTGCCGGCCTTGTCTTCGTTCTCCTCGCAGGTCAGCCAGGTGCCCCAAGGGGTGGGTCCGCCCGCGCAGTTGACGGCGGTACCGGCGATGGCGACCCGTTCCCCGAGCACCTTTCCGTGCTCGTCGAGCGTCAGCGTCGTACAGCCGCCCTTGCCCATCGGGTCGTACGTCAGTCCCTTGACCGTCGGGACGGCGAGCGTCGCGGTGTTGCGGTTCTCGTGGTTGCGGACCAGGTGGACGCGGCCTGAGTGCCTGCCTGCGGAACGCCCGGCGAAGGCGGCCATGCCGTCGTGGTTGCCGGGCACCTTGCCCTCGCCGGAGCGGAGTTCGTCGCCCTCGCGGGACAGCACGCGGTAGCGGAAACCTTCCGGCAGGTCGAGCAGGCCCTTGGGGTCGGGGACGAGTGGGCCGTATCCGGAGTGGCCGAGCGCGGTGGCCGTACCGGTGAAGAGTTCGGACAGGGCACCGGAGAACGCGATGCCCGCTCCCAGGGCACCGGACCGGGCGAGTACTTGCCGTCGTGTGGCGGACATGGGGGCCTTCCTGTTGGCGGACAGGACTGTGACCCGCACGTGTGTACCACGCGGCGGAGGCCGCGTGAACCACGCGCGTAGCGTGGCGTCTCACTGATCGTCGGGCGACACAGGTGATGACTGATCGTCAGGAGGCCCGGACGGCGGGGGCGTCGGGGCAGTCGGCGGAGCCGTGGACTCACCCCGTTCGCCGAGGGCTGGAGAGGGCTGGGCCTGCTGCGCCCGCTCCAGGAACCGCAGCAACTCCACCGGGAACGGCAGCACCAGCGTCGAGTTCTTCTCGGCGGCGACCGCCACGACCGTTTGCAGCAGCCGGAGTTGGAGCGCGGCGGGCTGTTCGGCCATCACCCCGGCGGCCTGCGACAGCTTCTTCGAGGCCTGGAGTTCCGCGTCGGCGTTGATGATCCGGGCCCGGCGTTCCCGGTCGGCCTCGGCCTGCCGGGCCATCGACCGCTTCATTGTTTCCGGCAGGGACACGTCCTTGATCTCGACCCGGTCGACCTGTACGCCCCAGCCCACCGCCGGGCTGTCGATCATCAGCTCCAGGCCCTGGTTGAGCTTCTCGCGGTTCGACAGGAGGTCGTCGAGGTCGCTCTTGCCGATGATCGAACGCAGCGAGGTCTGCGCCATCTGTGAAACCGCGAAGCGGTAGTCCTGGACCCGGATGATCGCGTTGGCCGCGTCGATGACCTTGAAGTAGACCACCGCGTCGACCCGCACCGTCACGTTGTCCCGTGTGATGCCCTCCTGGGCGGGCACGGGCATCGTCACGATCTGCATGTTCACCTTGTGCAGCTTGTCGATGGCGGGGATGATCATGGTGAATCCGGGCCGGCGGGGCTCACCCATCAGCCGCCCGAGCCGCAGGACGACACCCCGCTCGTACTGCCTGACGATCCGTGCCGCGGCCGCGACGTACACCAGCCCCGCGCTCCCGGCCGCCACGCCCGCGGCCAGCAACTCCTCAAGCACGATGACGACCCCCTGCCGGTCGAGGCCCTGTCGTTCGAGGCGTCCCTTACGTAGCCTTATGTCGCTCTTTTCACAATATGCCTGGTCCGAGGCTCCGGTCGAGCCTCGGACCAGGATCTTGATCGCCGGCGTGGACGGTCGGCTACGGCGTATTGACCTTCACCGGCTCGGTCCCCGTCGCGCTGTGCCGCTCGGCCCAGTTCTCCAGGGCCGTACGGCAGGCGTGGTCCAGGTGGTGCAGTCCGGACAGGTCCAGCTCCACCGGCCGGTCCTGGGGCAGTGCCTCCAGGTTGTCGAGGATCTTCGGCAGCCGCAGGAAGGTGGCGTTGCCGGACAGGTACGCCTGGACCGGACCCGCTCCCTTGTCGATGATCTCCAGCTTGATGTGCGAGGCCTCCCAGGCCGTCTTGGCGACGGCCAGACCGAGCCCGATCAGGACGCCCTCGAACATGTTCACCGCGACGATCGACACGGCCGTGACGCACAGGATCAGCGCCTCGCCCCGGTGATCACGCCACATCGAAACGATCCCCCGCAGCGGGATGAGCTTCCAGCCCGCGTGCACCAGGATGCCCGCGAGCGCCGGCAGCGGAATGCAGGCGAGCACCGCGGGCAGCAGCGCCGCAAACAGCAGCAGCCACACACCGTGCATCACCCGGGACGCCTTGGTCTTCGCGCCCGCCTGGACGTTCGCCGAGCTGCGCACGATCACCGCGGTCATCGGCAGCGCGCCCAGCACACCGCAGACGGTGTTGCCCGCGCCCTGCGCCATCAGTTCCTCGTCGTACTCGGTGCGCGGTCCGTCGTGCAGCCGGTCCACGGCGGCGGCGCTGAACAGCGACTCCGCTGAGGCGATCAGTACGAAGGCCACGATCGTGCCGAGCAGCCCCACGCTCGCCAGCTCACCGAAGGCGTCGAAGCCCGGCGGCTGGATCGAGTCGAGCAGGCCCTGGACCTCGACGGTCGCCACGGGCAGGGAGAACACCAGCGCCACGATCGTGGCGAGCGCGACCGCGCCGAGAGCCCCCGGCACCGTACGCACCTGTCGCGGCAGGTGCTTCCACAGGACGAGTACGACGATCGTGCCGGCCCCGAGAGCGAGCGAGGCCATCGCCTCGGCGGATCCGGCCGAGTCGGCGAGCAGCCCCGGCAGCCCGGCCAGCTTGGCCAGACCGGAGGCCGGGGCCTCCACGCCCGCCGCCGAGTAGAGCTGCCCGGCGATCAGGACGAGCCCGATCCCGGCCAGCATGCCCTCGACGACGGCCACCGAGATGGCCCGGAAGTAACGTCCCAACTTCAGGGCACCCATGAGGAGTTGGACCAGTCCGGTGGCCAGCACGATGACGCCGAGCACGGGCAGCCCGAACTCGCGTACGGCCTCGAAGACCAGCACGGTCAGACCGGCGGCCGGACCCGAGACCTGCAGGCTGCTGCCGGGCAGGAATCCGGTCACGAGCCCGCCCACGATGCCGGTGACCAGGCCGAGTTCGGCCGGTACGCCGGAGGCGACGGCGACGCCCACGCACAGCGGCAGGGCGACGAGGAAGACGACGAGGGAGGCGGCGAAGTCCTGCCGCAGATAGGGGAACTTGGTGAGCATCGCGGCCTCAGAGCTCCGCGAAGACGTCGGACTGGGCGTCGTGGGCCAGTACGGAGCCGGTGTGGATCTCGTAGAACCAGCCGTGCAGGCGTAGTTGACCCGCTGTCAGGCGTCGCTCCACGCAGGGGTACGAGCGGAGCCGCAGCAGCTGGGTGAGTATGTGGCCCTGAACGGCGTCGGTGACGGTCGGGTCCTCAACCGCGCCTGTCGGCTTGGGTGTTGCGTGCGCGAGCCAGTCGCGGACGGCGGGTACGGCGGTCAGGTCCTCGTCGCGGACCAGGGCGCCGACGGCACCGCAGTGGGAGTGACCGCAGACGACGATGTCGTCGACTCCGAGGACCTCCACCGCGTACTCGATGGTGGCCGCCTCACCGGTGGGCTGCTCGGAGGCGTACGGGGGCACGATGTTGCCCGCGGTGCGCAGCTCGAAGAGTTCACCGGGCCGGGCTCCGGTGATCAGGGCCGGGACGACCCGCGAGTCGGAGCAGGTGATGAACAGCACCTGCGGGGACTGGCCTTCGGCGAGGCGGGCGAACTCCTCCGGGCGCTCAGCCGACTGCTTGCGGAAGGAGCGTGCGTGATCGATGAGGGGCTGCATGTGTCAGTTCCTCCTGGCGCGCCATGAGGGCGCGTCGGTGTGTACCCGACGTGCCGTGACGGCACGTCGGTTGACGAGACAGAGCGCATGCGGGCACGTCGGCACGACCCCCACGTCGCGCGCTCGGCAGACGTGGCGTGGTGAGGGTGGGTCGTGAACGGTTCGTTCCCGGCGGTCAGATCAGCAACGGAAGACCTGAAGTACCGCCGTGGAGTGGGCTCTTGACGGTCTGCTCGTACGGAGCGACTCGGCGGCCACGGCGTGTGCTGTGTCCCCGTGCTCGGCCGCGGGATTCCGGGCGCACAGGGCGCGCGCCGGATTCTCCTGGGCGGAGTCCGCGGAGCGCTGCCGGTCGCGGACCCTCAGGGGTGGCGTCTCGGCGTTGAGATGCTTGCCCTCGCCGCAGTCGAACGCTTCGGCGTCGCCCGCGGTTTCGGTCCTCGGGTGTGCGGACGCGACGGAGGCGGTGGGAGCAAAGAGCTGCAGGGCCAGTAGGACGGCGGCGAGTACGCAGTACAGCGTCCGGGCCGTCGTGCCTCGTAACATGCGCCCCCTCTCAGCCGCTCTCCGGTCAAGGCTTCTCACGTCAACAACCAAGTTAACGCGGGAAGTTGTTTGCAGGGTTAACTTAGCGTTTCACCCTGAAGAGAACCTGAAGGGGCCGGTGAGAGTTCCTCGCGGTCAGCTCTCCACCAACGGCTTCGCGTCGCGGGCCAGCGCGGTGAGCCGGGAAATGGCCCGGAAGTACTTCTTCCTGTAACCGCCCTTCAGCATCTCCTCGCTGAACAACTGGTCGAAGGGCAAACCGGAGGCGAGGACCGGCACTTCACGGTCGTAGAGCCGGTCGGCGAGGACCACGAGCCGCAGCGCGGTCGACTGGTCCGGGACCGGCCCGACATGCGTGAGGCACACCGCCTTCAGGCCGCCGGTCAGCGCGCCGTACCGGCTGGGGTGGACCCGGGCGAGGTGTGCCAGCAGCTGCGGGAAGTCGTCGAGCGCGGCGCCCTCGGTGGCGTACGCCGCCTCGGTGACCTGTTCGTCGGAGAACGGCGCCGGGGCCTCGGGCAGCCCGCGGTGGCGGTAGTCCTCGCCGTCGATGCGCAGCGCGCGGAAGTGCGCGGAAAGCCCCTGGATCTCCCGCAGGAAGTCGGCCGACGCGAACCGGCCCTCGCCGAGCTTGCCGGGCAGCGTGTTCGAGGTGGCTGCGAGCGCCACGCCCGCCTCGACCAGCTTGCCCAGCAGCGTGGACACGAGGACCGTGTCGCCCGGGTCGTCCAGCTCGAACTCGTCGATGCACAGCAGACGGTGACCGGACAGCGTCTTCACGGTCTGCTGGAAACCGAGCGCGCCGACCAGGTTCGTCAGCTCCACGAACGTGCCGAAGGCCTTGAGCGCGGGCTCCGCCGGGGTCGCGTGCCACAGCGAGGCGAGCAGGTGTGTCTTGCCGACGCCGTAACCGCCGTCGAGGTAGACACCGCGAGGGCCGGCAGGCCGGGCCTCCGGCTTGCGGGAGAACCAGCGCCGCCTGCCCGCCCCGCCGGCGTGCGCCCCGCCGAGACCGGTCGCGAAGCCGTCGAGCACCCTGACGGCCTCGCTCTGGCTGGGCTGGTTCGGGTCCGGGATGTACGTACTGAAGCGGACCGAGTCGAAACGCGGCGGCGGCACCATCTCGGCGACCAGCCGGTCCGCGGGGACGTGCGGCTCGCGGGCGCACAGGGACAGCGGGGTCGCGTCGGCGGGCGGGCCGGTCCCGGAGGCTGCGGTGGAGGTGGACACGCTTACTCACTCTACGGGGCGTGCCACACTGCCGACATGCGACGCCTGTTCCCTGTGACCGACGAGACAGCGCCCTCCGGGGGCGACGCGGAGCGCGAGTGGAGCCTGGCCGAGCTGGCCGCGGCCTATGCGTATCCCGAGCACGGTCCGGGCGGCCGCGAGCCCTGGCTGCGGGCCAACATGGTCTCCACGCTCGACGGCGCCGCCCAGCACGACGGCCGCTCACAGCCCATCTCCGGCGCCACCGACATGCGGATCTTCGGCACGCTGCGGGGCCTCGCGGATGTGGTGCTGGTCGGTGCGGAGACGGTACGGCAGGAGGGTTACCGGCCCGCACGGGCGCGTGAGGACTTCGCCGCGCTCCGGGAGGCCGCCGGACAAGGCCCGGCGCCCGCGATCGCGGTGGTGAGCGCAAGCCTCGAGCTGGACTTCACGCTGCCGCTGTTCACCTCGCCCCTGGTGCCCACGCTGCTGCTCACGGGAGCCGCGGCGGCTCCCGACCGGATCGCGACCGCCGAGAAGGCCGGCGTCCAGGTGGTGATCGCCGGTGACGGCATGGGTGTGGACCCCGCCCGGGCCGTACGCGCCCTGGGTGAGCGCGGTCTGCACCGGTTGCTGACCGAGGGCGGGCCGCGGCTGCTCGGTCAGCTGGTCGCGGCGGGGGTACTCGACGAGCTGTGCCTCACGGTCTCGCCGATGCTCACGGCGGGGGACGCGCAGCGCATCGCCGGGGGGCCTCGGGTGGCCGTGCCCAGGCGGTTCGAGCTGACGTCTCTGCTGGAGGAGGCCGGGTTCCTGTTCAGCCGATACCGTCGGACGTGACGCAGCGGAGTTGATCGTTCCGGGTCTGCTTCCGCGGGCACACTAGTTCTCGCGGTATCCGTACGGGTACGGGGCAGGATGATTTTCGCGGGCCTGGAAACGGGTCCACGGAGGAGGCAGGGCCAACGACGGCCCTCGGAGGAGAAGGGGCGCCTGTCGTGTTCACAAGCGTTTTGATGATCGAGAAGGCCCTCACGTCCGCCGACGTGGAGTTCGTCACCGGTTTGCACGGGGACGAGGAGGTCGCCTTCCATGTGCTGCTCCAGCCCCGCGGCGAGCAGGCGGCCCGGCTGCTGCGGGCCATCGACGACGTGGCACTCGGCTCGCTGGACGAGGCGGCGCACGAGCTGGAGGCTCCCGCCGGGGAGCAGGCGGTCAGTGAGGGGCAGCGGGCCCTCGACGTCTCGCTGGTCGCCCTGCGGGCGGCGGGGGCGCAGGCGGTGGGGCGGTTGATCGAGCACCATCCGCTGGATTCGCTCAAGTCCCTTGTCGAGGAGGCCGACGCCGATGAGGTGATCGTGCTCACCGATCCCCACTACGTGGAGGAGTTCTTCCACCGCGACTGGGCCTCGCGGGCTCGGCACAAGGTGGGGGTGCCGGTTTTGAAGCTGTTCTCGCACAGCAAGGCGTAGCGCTGCGCTGGGCTGGAGCAGGAAGCGCCGTAGGGGTTGTTGTTTGTTTGTCGGCTGCGTGACGGCTGTGGCTGGTCGCGCAGTTCCCCGCGCCCCTGTCGGGGCGCTGTGCGCCCGCGACAACGAATAGGCTGGGGCCGCGCTCCTGAGCGGGGCGCACTCACCGTCGTACCGCATCTGGGGAGAAACACGCATGGCAGCCGGCCTTCCTACCGCCATGGACCGACCGCACTTCATCGGGATCGGTGGGGCCGGGATGTCGGGGATCGCGAAGATTCTTGCTCAGCGTGGGGCCAAGGTGGCGGGGAGTGACGCCAAGGAGTCCGCGACGGCTGAGGCGCTGCGGGCGCTGGGCGCGACCGTGCACATCGGGCACGCTGCCGAGCACCTTGCCGATGACGCCACGTGCGTGGTCGTCTCGTCCGCGATCCGTGCGGACAACCCGGAGCTGGCCCGGGCCGCCGAGCTCGGGATCCCGGTGGTCCACCGGTCGGACGCCCTCGCTTCGCTGATGGAGGGGCTGCGGCCCCTCGCGGTGGCGGGTACGCACGGCAAGACGACGACCACGTCCATGCTGGCGGTGTCGCTGTCGGAGCTCGGCCTGGCTCCCTCGTACGCGATCGGCGGGGACCTCGACGCCCCCGGCTCGAACGCGCTGCACGGCGACGGGGAGATCTTCGTCGCCGAGGCCGACGAAAGCGACCGCAGCTTCCACAAGTACGCGCCCGAGGTGGCCATCGTGCTGAACGTGGAGCTGGACCACCACGCCAACTACGCCTCCATGGACGAGATCTACGAGTCCTTCGAGACGTTCGCGGGCCGCATCGTGCCCGGCGGCACACTGGTGATCTCGGCGGACCACGAGGGCGCGCGGGAGCTGACGTCGCGAGTTTCCGGTGGGCCCAGGGTCGTCACGTACGGCGAGGCCGAGGACGCGGACGTACGTATCGTCTCGATCGTGCCGCACGGCCTGAAGAGCGAGGTCACGGTCCTGCTGGACGGCGAGGAGCTGACCTTCACGGTCTCGGTGCCCGGCCGGCACTACGCGGGCAACGCGGTGGCCGCGCTGGCGGCGGGCGTCGCGCTCGGCGTCCCCGCGGCCGAGCTCGCGCGGGCGCTCGGGGCGTACACCGGAGTCAAGCGCCGCCTTCAGCTCAAGGGCGAGGCGGCGGGCGTGCAGGTCATCGACTCGTACGCCCACCACCCGACGGAGATGACCGCCGACCTGGAGGCGATGCGGGCGGGCGCCTCCGGCCGCATCCTCGTCGTCTTCCAGCCGCACCTCTTCTCCCGCACCCAGGAACTGGGCCGGGAGATGGGCCAGGCACTGTCCCTGGCCGACGCGTCGATCGTCCTCGACATCTATCCGGCGCGCGAGGACCCGATCCCCGGCGTGACGAGCGAGCTGATCGTCGACGCGGCACGGGCGGCGGGCGCGGAGGTGACGCCGGTGCACGACAAGGCGGACGCCCCCGCCGTGGTCGCGGGAATGGCCGTGCCGGGCGATCTCGTTCTCACCATGGGCGCGGGTGACGTGACCGACCTGGGCCCGCGCATCCTGGACCGCCTCCAGTCGAAGTAAGGGGCTGAGCTTCATGTCGTACGACATCGAAAAGCCGGACGAGCAGTGGCGGGCCGAGCTGACCCCGGCCGAGTACACGGTCCTGCGCCAGGCCGGCACGGAGCCCGCGTTCACCGGCGAGTACACCGACACCAAGACGAAGGGTGTCTACTCCTGCCGCGCCTGCGGCGCCGAACTCTTCACCTCGGACACGAAGTTCGAGTCCCACTGCGGCTGGCCCAGCTTCTACGATCCACGCGACTCGGACGCGGTGGAACTCGTGTCCGATCATTCGCACGGGATGGTGCGCACCGAGGTGAGGTGCGCTCGGTGCGGGTCGCATCTCGGACACGTTTTTGAGGGCGAGGGGTATCCGACGCCGACGGATCAGCGGTATTGCATCAACTCGATCTCGTTGCGGCTGGTGGCGGGCGAGGAGTGACCAGAAAGCGCCTTTTGTAGTTGGTCCGGCCGCCCTTGAACCTCCGTAATACGCGTCATACGCTACCAATATGGCGAAGACGCGGATCAGCATCAGTCTGGAGAAGGCACAGGCCGAGCGAATCAGGCAGCATGCGGAGCGGGCGGGTATGGACGTTTCGGCGTACCTGGTGCACGCGGCGACGCGACAGATGGCGGAGAGTGATGCCATAGAGGAGCAGTTCGCGGGGGTGGACGCACTGATCGCGCGGGCGGAAGAAGAGGCCGGTGCGATTGCGGCGGAGCCGACGGCCCAGGCGGGGGAGCTGACCGAGCAGGAGCGCCGAGACGTCGATGAGGCGTTGGCGCTGGCGCGAGGTGAGGATCGGCGGGGAAGCCGGACATCGGGACCCGCCGCGTGAGTGGGCGGGTGCCGGTGTACGACTCCGGCATGCTGGTCGCTCTCGCCGACCGCAAGGCCAAAGCGGTCGCTCTGCACGAAGGGCTGCGCACTTCCGAGCACCGTGCGCTGGTGCTCGGTCCTGTTCTGGCGCAGGTCTGGCGTCCCGACCCGGCCCTGGTGCACGCTCTGGCCGGGGCGTTGAAGGGGTGCACGGTTCCGCAGGCCCGGTCGGCCGAGCCCGCGATGCGGGAGACGAAGGCGGGTCGGCCGGAGTGTCTGGCCTGTGCGACCGGCCCGGATGTCACCGATTGGCGGCGCATCGGGACGGCGCTCGGACAGGCGGCCCTGCCGGCGAAGAAGCGCCCGGACGCGGTGGACGCGTGGGTGGCGCTGGCTGCTGCCCGGCACGGCAGCGCGGTGATCTTCACGAGTGACCCGGATGACATCCACGCGTACCTGGAGGTGCTGCAGCCGCCGGACGTTCACGTCGTCCCGGTGTGAGCGTGGCGGAACGATCCACGCGACTCGGACGCGGTGGAACTCGTGTCCGATCATTCGCACGGGATGGTGCGCACCGAGGTGCGGTGCGCGCTGTGGCTCCCACCTGGGCCACGTCTTCGAGGGCGAGGGTTACCCGACGCCGACGGACCAGCGGTACTGCATCCACTCGGTTTCACTGCGGTTGGTGCCGGACGAGGAATGACGCTGGTGCGGTGGTGTGAACGCGCCGCCCGGGATACCCCCGTGCTGTGGGGGTGTCCCGGGCGGCGCGTGGGTGGGGCAGGTTGTCAGTGGTAGGCGTGGACGACTGCGTGGCCCTTGCCGCGGCCGATCATCCACTTGTTCACGGGCGTGGTGATCACGAAGGCGACCGCGAATCCGCCCAGGAGGGCGAACCAGAACAGCCCGTCGGAAAGGTGGGCGTCCATCGCGCCCGGGGTGAGGGCGATGATGGTGTTGTCGACGAACTCCATCACCGCGATCGAGACGGTGTCGGCGGCCAGCGCCACCTTGATCGCGGTCTTGAAGTCCAGGCCGGCCCGGTGTACGGCGAACAGCGTGAATGAGTAGCCGAACAGGAACGCGAGCGTGATCGCCAGGACCATGGTCGGCACGTTGCCCCACATCAGGGCGGTGCCGATGACCATGCCGAGGATCTCGCCGATGGCGCACCCGGTCAGGCAGTGGAGCGTCGCCTTCGCCGCCATGGCCCAGGACACTCTCCCGTGCGCGCCGTGGGGCATCGCGTGGTCGGCCTGACTGTGATGGCCCTCGTGGGCGGCCTGGTCGTGCCCGGTGCCGGTGTGGTGAGCGCTGTGCTCCATGTCCTTATCCCCATTCCCCTCGATAGCGGCCCGTCCTCGAGCTCACGGTCGAGAACTTTATACCCCACGGGGGTATATATGCGAGGGTGTTTTCGAGCCTTTGCTGACGGCCGGTGGGGCACGGCCCAGCTGTGTGCGACGTCTGTGGATTCGCAGATGGTGTCGGTGCGGTGGTGCGGTGGTGCGGTGGTGCGGTGGTGCGGTGGTGCGGTGGTGCGGTGGTGCGGTGGTGCGGTGGTGCGGTGGTGCGGTGGTGCGGTGGTGCGGTTCGCGTCGCGGTGCCGGCCAACTGTGTGCAACGAGTCAGCGGCCGGAGTGCCCTGCGCGGCGGCCGTCGTGCTCGTGCCCGCTCGTCGGCCTCCGGCCGTCCGGTGTGGGGTGTCCGTCGCGCAGCCCGGACAGGGTCACTGTGGGCCCGCGTCGCGCACGGCGCGGCGGTGCGCCTCGATCGTCTCGTTCCACAGCTCCAGCCCGTCCGCGTCCGCCTCGGCAAAGGCCGGCGACCACAACGACCAGGACGTCTCCTTCGTCGAGGAGATGATCCAGCACCACCGTCGGGCCGTCGACATGGCCGAACTGGCCGACAGCCGCGCCTCTTCACCGGAGGTCAAGGACCTCGCCGCGAAGATCAAGGGGGTCCAGGACCGCCATGAAGCTCGCTGAGGCCGTGATCACGGCCCAGGCGGCCGAGATCGAGCAGATGAACAAGAAGCTCGGTAAGAGCTGACGCGGCGACAGAAGCGGGGGTGCCGGGCGGTGCACACTGCCGTCCGGCCACCCGGTCCTCTCTTCTCACGGCCCTGGAGCGGGGCGGAACAAGTCGTTTGCGAACTGTGAAATTCCCACAAGCTCGGCGCAATTGTCCCTATCAGGTGACCTTGGCGCCCTCATGTGGCTGGGTTCACGCGATGTTCTCCTGGGACGGCATGCCGGGTCCTCGCCGTCGGGTTAGGATCACGGCATGATTACGGCCTGGTCTCCATCTCGCACGCCAAGGAGCCGCTCATCAGCGGCTCTGTGGCGTGTCATGGGGTTGGGCCTGTTCCTCTTCGGTCTGCTGTATACGCATGCCGTCAGTCCTGACGCCACGGTGAGTCACCTCGCCTCCGAAAAGGGCGTCTCTGCGTCGGGCGTTCATTCCGGGTCCGCCGTCGAACTCGTAGACGTTGCGAGTGCTACCTCGGCGCAGCCGACGGGCGAGCAGCCGGAGGGTCATCACGACGGCCACGGACAGCAGCACGCCGATGCGGACTGTGTGATGGGGCAGCCTCCGCAGGGTCCCGATGTGGCGGTGCCCTGCCTGTCTCCGCTGAGCTCGGAGAACGGCGACGAGGGGCCCGGCTCCGCGCCCGCCCGCCATGCTGCCGCCGCGGCACGGGACTTCGCGGCTCCGAGAACGCAAGCGGCGGACTCCACGGTTCTTCGTATCTAGGTCGGCGCCTTCCGCACCGGTCGCCCCCTTCCCGGGATTCCTGGACTCGGCCCAAGACCGCGTCATGCCTTCTCCCGGCGACCGGTACATCACGTCCGACCTCCTGTGCGAAGCGCCCACGGCGTGGCGCCGGGACGGTCGACGGCTCTCTCTCACCCCCCACTGATCCCTGCCCCGACCGGGAGTGCTCCCGTACGGGCAGTGACCGCCCCGCGGAGGACCTGTGCCGCCCATCCCTGCCCGTTCCAGTTCCCGTGCCTCACGGTTACGTCCGCTCCGGAGGAGCCTGCTCATCCGGAGCACGCTGTTCGCCCTGCTGTTCATGCTGCCGGCGTGCCTCGCCGATCAACGCCACGCGCTGGAGCCGCCCGTTCGATCGGCCGCGGTCTCGAGTGAAGCCCCTCCGCCCGCCGAGGGCTTCGACGGTGAGAACCCCGACGCGTCCGAGTCTCCCGACCGTTGCCACGGCCCCCGCCTCGGACATGCCTTCGTCCCGCAGCCGTCTCCACGGGTCCCGCCGCCGGCCGTCACCGCGCTGTCGTTGACGGACGCCACAGCAACTCCCGTACGACAGCCCCCTGGCGCCGTGCGAAGACTGCTGCCGAGCGGCGGCCGGTCCGCTCTCACCGCCATCTGCAGGTGGCGCATATAGAGGCCGCCTCGCGGGCCGACCCTCGTCGCCCGCCGCGCGTCGTGCCTTGGCCGTCGCGCGAGATGAGCATCCGCACGCGTCCGTATCGATACGAGAGCGAACGAAATGCACTCACTGACCACGAGCGACCCCACTCCTGCCGGCCCCACGCTCCAGGGGCTAGTCGGCAACACCCCCGTTCTGCGGATCTCCCAGCCGTTCACCGAGCCGGACCGCGGCTTCTGGGCGAAGCTGGAGGGCTTCAACCCCGGCGGCATCAAGGACCGCCCCGCACTGCACATGGTTGAACGGGCCCGAGCTCGCGGCGACTTGCGGCCGGGACGCCCGATCATCGAGTCGACCAGCGGCACCCTCGGCCTCGGCCTCGCCCTGGCCGGAATGGTCTACGGCCACCCCGTCACCCTGGTCACCGACCCCGGCCTCGAACCGTCGATGAACCGGCTGCTCGCCGCCTACGGCGCGACCGTCGACATGGTCCCCGACCCGCACCCGACCGGAGGCTGGCAGCAGGCCCGCCGCGACCGCGTCGCCGAACTCATGGCGGAACACCCCGGAGCCTGGTGCCCCGACCAGTACAACAACCCCGACAACGTCGCCGCCTACACTCCGCTCGCCCTCGAACTCGCCTCGCAGATGGGCCACATCGACGTACTCGTCTGCAGCGTCGGCACAGGAGGCCACTCCGCGGGGACCTCGCGTGTCCTGCGTCAGCTGTACCCCGAGCTGCGGGTGGTGGGCGTGGACACCGTGGGCTCGACCATCTTCGGCCAGCCCGCCCGGCCCCGCCTGATGCGCGGTCTCGGCTCCAGCATCTACCCGCGCAACGTGGCATACGAGAACTTCAGCGAGGCGCACTGGGTGGCCCCCGGCGAATCCGTCTGGGCCTGCAGGCAGTTGGCCGCCTCCCACTACGCCACCGGTGGCTGGAGTGTCGGCGCGGTCGCGCTGGTGGCCGGCTGGGTCGCGCGTACGACCCCGCCGGGCACCCGTATCGTGGCGATCTTCCCCGATGGACCCCAGCGCTATCTGGAGACGGTCTACGACGACGAATACTGCGCCGAACACGGGCTGTTGGGCGTGACCCCGGCGCCCGAGCCGGAGGTCGTCGGCCGTCCCGATGAGAAGGAAGTCACCCGCTGGACCCGCTGCGCGGCGGTCACCGATCCGGTCGCCCTGGTGGCGGGGGCCGTTTCGGAGACGGTTACAGGGACGGGTGGTTCGCGGTGAGGGCGACACTCACGCAGATGCGCTCCTACGACCGGAGCGTCCAGTTGTTGATGGTCAATCAGTTCACCATCAACCTCGGCTTCTACATGCTGATGCCCTACCTGGCCGCCCACCTGTCCGGCACCCTCGGTCTCGCCGGCTGGGTCGTCGGACTCATCCTCGGTGTACGGAACTTCAGCCAGCAGGGCATGTTCCTCGTCGGCGGAACACTCGCCGACCGCCTCGGCTACAAGCCGATGATCGTGGCCGGATGCGTGCTGCGTACGGTCGGTTTCGCGACGCTCGGACTGGTCGACTCGCTGGCCGCACTGATCGCCGCGTCGGCGGCCACCGGGCTCGCCGGCGCGCTGTTCAACCCGGCGGTCCGGGCGTATCTCGCCGCGGACGCGGGGGAGCGCAGGGTCGAGGCGTTCGCGCTGTTCAACGTCTTCTACCAGGCCGGCATCCTGCTTGGCCCGCTCGTGGGCATGGTGCTGACCGGGGTGGACTTCCGCGTCACCTGCCTGGTGTCGGCCGCGATCTTCGCACTGCTGTCCGTCGTGCAGATCCGCGCGCTGCCCGCCCGGCGGGCCGAGGACACCAAGGGCAAGGAGAGCCAGGGCCGGGACGGTGTGCTCGCCCAGTGGCGCGGCATCCTCGCCAACCGGCCGTTCCTGCTCTTCTCCGGCGCCATGATCGGCTCGTACGTCCTCACCTTCCAGGTGTATCTGTCCCTGCCGCTGGAGGTGCGCAGGCTCGGTGGTGACGGCGAGTTCGGTACGGCCGCCGTGGCGGTGCTGTTCGCGGTCTCCGGGCTGAGCACCATCGTCGGGCAGACGAGGGTGACCGCCTGGTGCAAGGCCCGGTACGAACCCGGCCAGGCGCTGACCCGAGGGCTGGCGATCATGGGGCTGGCGTTCGTGCCGTTGCTGATGGCCACCGCCGTGCCCGTACCCGGGTCAGGAGTGGGTTTGTGGCTGCTGGCCGCGGTGCCGCCGACGCTCGCCGCGCTGCTGCTCGCGATCGGCACGATGATCGCGTACCCCTTCGAGATGGACACCATCGTGCGCCTCTCCGGTGATCGGCTCGTGGCCACGCACTACGGGCTGTACAACACCATCTGCGGGGTCGGCATCACGCTCGGCAACCTGCTCACCGGTGCCGCGCTGGACGCGGCCCGCGAGGCGGGGATGCCGGCGCTGCCGTGGGTCTCGCTGTGTGCGCTCGGCCTCGCCTGTGCGGCCGCCCTGTACGGCCTGCACCGTACCGGCCGTCTGGTGACCCCCGAGCCCGAGTCGCAGCCCGTCGCCGCCTGACCCGCCGCAGGTCCACGAACCAGGGGCGGGCGCCGCATGCGCCCGCCCCTGCCAGTGTCCACCGGAGAAGCCACATGATCCCCGCGCGCCCGGGGCTGCGGGGCACGCCGGTCGCCCACTAGCACGGCCGCTGATCGACACCCTCCTGCCGCAACGCGCCCTGATGGCGGGGCCGGTGGAGTGATCCGGGGCGGGCGTATCCGGGACGCGCAGAAGGGCTGGAACACGGTCAACCCCCTTTGCGGAGCGGGATACTGGTGCCTTCTCACGACGTGGCGACCAGGGGAGCGGATCGGTGAACTCTGCCGGAGAAACAGCCCGTTGGGGTGTGGGCGGCGGCCGGGGCGGGCGGCATGCGGTCGTCGTGGGCGGGAGCCTCGCGGGGCTGCTCGCGGCGCATGTCCTTGCCGGGCACGCCGAGCGGGTGACCGTCGTCGAGCGCGACCGGTTCCCGGACGGCATCAAGCCGCGGCCCGGCGTACCGCAGGGCCGGCATCCGCATGTCCTGCTGGAGGGCGGGCAGGTGGCCCTGGAATCGCTGCTGCCGGGCTTCCTGGCGGAGCTGCGGGCGGCGGGGGCGCCGCGCGTGGGCATGCCCTCGGACATGGTGCAGCGGCAGGACGGGCGCTGGCTCCGGCGGCTGCCCGCGACGACGCACATCTACACCGGTTCCCGCGCGCAGCTCGAGGAGCTGGTGCGGAGGCGCGTCCTCGCCAACCCGGTGATCAGCGTGGTGGAGGGGACAGATGTCGTCGGGCTCCTCGGTGACGCCTCGCGCGTGCGGGGTGTGCTGCTGCGTGACCGCTCCGGCGACGACCGCGAGAAGCAGCGGACCCTCGAGGCCGACCTGGTCGTCGACGCCTCCGGCGGCGGCACGAAGGTCCCTCAGTGGTTCACGGCGATCGGGGCCGAGGCCCCGCACGAGGAGACCATCGACACGGGGCTCGCGTACGCCTCCCGCGTCTACCGGGGCAAGAGCGGCGCACTGGACGGCGACACCCTCGGCTACTACGTCTACCCCAGCCCCGCCGAGGTCCACGGCGGCGGTGCGCTGCCCCTGGAAGACGGCACCCACCTGGTCATCGTCTCCGGGTTACGCGGCGACGAACCGCCCACGGACGACGACGAGTTCGTGACGTACACCAAGAGGCTGCCGCATCCGCTCCTGCACCGGTGGCTGGACGAGGCCGAACCGCTCTCACCGGCGTTCGGCTACCGGCGGACCGCGAACATCCGCCGCCGCTACGACCTGCCCGGCCGCCGCCCGGCCGGATTCCTCGCCACCGGCGACGCCCTGTGCACCTTCAACCCGATCTACGGGCAGGGCATGGCCGTCGCCGCGATGAGCGCGGTAGCCCTGCGCGACGCACTGGCCGATCCGCGCCGGACCCCCACGACGCGGCACGTGCAGCGGGCGCTCCTGGCGGCGTCCCGGCAGGCATGGGACATCTCCGCCGGGGCAGACCGCAAGATGCCGGGCGCGGTCGGCACCGCGGTCGCCGGCGAGCCCGCGGACCGCGTCGCAGACTGGTACCTGCGGCGAGTCCAGGAGCGTTCCCCCGGCGACGCCGTCGTGGGGCGCGCCTTCCGCTCCGTACTGACCCTCTCCGCGCCCGTCAGCGCACTGTTCGCCCCGCCCGTGGCCCGGGCCGTCCTCTTCCGTCCGCCACCGCCGGCACCCACCGAGCCGCCGGCGACACCGGAGGAACCGAGGGCCTGAGTGAGGCCGGCAGCCGACGGCATCTTTTCGCGCCGGTCCGCGCATCGGCCCGTCCGCCCTGGAAAACCCGCTGGGCGGAAGGTTCGAGCCCGTGGCCGGAGGCCGGGAACGTTCCCGGCCCTCCGGACGTTGTAGGCAGTGGTTGTAGTTGAAGTTTGCGAACGTGGAAGCGCCCGCGGAGTTCTGACAGCGGGCGCTTTGTCGTTTTCGGGGGTTTTCTTCGACGGCTGGCGACCAGCAGCCCGGGATCGTGCGAGCGCGCGTTTCCCGCACTACTCGCCATCTCGAAGGAGACATCACATGGCTCAAGGAACCGTGAAGTGGTTCAACCCGGACAAGGGATTCGGCTTCATCGCCCCCGATGAGGGCGGCGCCGACATCTTCGTCCACCACTCGGCGATCGACACGGGTGGTTTCCGCTCTCTGGAGGAGAACCAGCGGGTGGAGTTCACCGCCAGCCAGGGCCCCAAGGGCATGCAGGCGGACCAGGTCCGCGCGCTCTGAGGACAGCCAGTCGAACCCCATTCCGAGGCAGGCCCGCGCCGCGGGCCTGCCTCGTGCTGCCTCCGTACGGTGCCGCATCCGGCGCCCCTCCCCATGCCGGGCAGGCAGCGCCCGTGCACCCCGAAAGGAACCCTGTGGCCACTGACATCAGCGCCCGGAGTACTGATCCGGCGGACTACGCCGCGACGACCGAACCGTCGCCCGGCAGCCGGGGCAGCGACTACGCCGCTCTGTCCCGAGAGGTGAAGCGGAGCGGGCTGCTGAAGAGGCGACCCGGCTACTACTCCGTCAAGATCGGGGGGAACCTGCTTCTGCTGGCCGCCGGGTGGACCGCATTCGCCCTGATCGGACCGTCGTGGTGGCAGATGGTGACCGCCGCCTTCCTCGCGGTGATGTTCACCCAGACCGGGTTCATCGGGCACGACGCCGGCCATCACCAGATCTCCGGCTCCAAGCGCGTCAACAACCTGCTCGGCCGCGTGCACGCCGACCTGCTGATCGGTCTCAGCTACGGCTGGTGGATCTCCAAGCACAACCGGCACCACTCCCACCCCAACCACGTCGACCGCGACCCGGACATCGCCGACGGCGCGATCGCCTTCACCCAGGACCACGCCCGCGTCCGCAGCGGAGCGTACGCCTGGCTGACCCGCCACCAGGCCTGGCTGTTCTTCCCGATGCTGCTTCTGGAGGGACTCGCCCTGCACGTCGCCGGCGTGCGGGCGCTGCTCGAGCGCGCCGGTGCCCGTACTTCGCGGAGGACGAAGGTGGCCGAGGCAGGCATGCTGACGGCGCATCTAGGCGGCTACCTCGGCGCCGTGTTCTGGGTGCTGCCTCCCCTGCAGGCCGTGTGCTTCGTCGCCGTGCACCAAGGGCTGTTCGGGCTGTACATGGGATGCTCGTTCGCCCCCAACCACAAGGGCATGCCGATGTTCGCCAAGGACGACAAGATCGATTTCCTTCGTCGACAGGTACTGACCTCGCGCAACATCCGCGGCCGACGGCTCACCGACTTCATGCTCGGCGGACTGAACTACCAGATCGAACACCACCTGTTCCCCTCCATGCCGCGGCCCAGCCTGCGCCATGCCCAAGAACTCGTGCGCACGTTCTGCGCCCGGCACGACATCGCCTACCACGAGACCGGGCTATTCCACTCCTACGCCCAAGTGCTACAGCACCTCCACGCGGTCGGCGGCCCGCTGCGCCTGCGCCCCGAGCTGGAGTACTGATCACCTGCCGGCCCCTCCCCGGGCGGCGCGGATGACGTCGGCGAGGGGGGTGGCGGGGTGGCCGGTGAGGCGGGGGACTGCGTCGCTGACGCCGTCGAGCCGGCCGGCCGCGATGGCCGTGTAGGTGGACACCCAAGCGTCGAGCTGCCACTGCGGGGCACCGTAGGAGGCGCGGGAGGCGTATGCCTCCTCGACCGTCTCGGGGTGGTACGTGACGGTGCGGCCGAGCACCTCCGACACGATCTCCGCAGCCTCGTCCAGCGTCAGGGACTCGGGACCGGTCAGGTCGTAGATGGCACCGGCGTGCCCGGCCGGCCGGGCGAGGACCGCGGCGGCGGCGTCGGCGATGTCGTCGTGGGATACGAAGGCCGCACGTCCCTGCCCGGCCGGACCGCGGATCACACCGTCCTCGCCGGCCAGGTCGGGGATGAACCCGGCGTACAGATTGTCGCGCAGGAAGGTGTACGCCATCCCGCTGGCCCGGATGTGCTCCTCGGTGTGGAAGTGATCACGGGCCAGCGTGAACACGGCGTCGGGCGCGGCGCCGAAGAAGGACACGTAGACGAGGTGCCCGACGCCCGCCTCTGCCGCGGCGTCCACGAAAGCCCTGTGCTGGTCGAGCCGGTCGGCGCTCTCGGAAGCGGACACCATGAACACGGTCTTCGCCCCGCTCAGGCCGCGGACTACGGCGTCATGGTCGTGGTAACTGCCGCCGATCGCCGTGGCACCGGGCAGCTCGGGCGCCCGCTCCGGGTTACGCACCAGCAACCGCTGCGCCATGCCGCGCTCGGCCAGGCGGCGGGCGACGCGCCCACCCAGGCGTCCCGTTGCTCCGGTGACCGCCAGCGTTGATTCGGGAAGGTCGGTCATGGTTGGCGTCCCTTTCGGTTGGGTGAGTTTGCCGTCCGGCCGAGTCTCACATGTGCCTTCGCCGAGCTGGGCTACGACCATCCCTCCGCACGCGAGCTGGCCCGCCGCCTCGGCGTCAGCCACAACTTCATCAACGACCGGTACGGATCCAAGGCGGCGTTCTGGCGCGCGGTGGTGGACGCCGCCCTGGGGCACAGATCGCGAGCCTGCCGCAGCCGGACCCCTCGTTCGACGAGGCCGAGCAGCTGTGGCAGATCATCACCGGCTTCTACCGGACAGCGGCCGACGAGCCACTGATCGGGCGGCTCTTCGTCGACGAACTCAATCGGGACGGCGAGCGGTTGGACCACCTGTACGAGCACTACATCAGCCCGGTCCTGCAGACCCTGGTGTCCGTCATCGACAGGCTCGTGGCCTCCGGACGCATGACACCCGTCCCGCTCGACGTGCTGTTCTTCGCCGTCATCCCTCCCGTCGCGGGAATGCTGGAGATGCCTCTGGCGCGGCGCCCGGGCAGGGCCGACGCCGCCTCACCGCAGCAGCTCACAGCCACGGCGGAGGCACTGGCGGAGCTGGTGGTCAACGGACTGCTCGCGGCCGTTTCGGGGACCGGCCGCTGAGTCCCGATCGACGTCACCGCCCCATGGACGACGGCGCCCACCCCGTGTACGGCGCGCACTTGCACCTCGACACCAAGACCGGCATCGTCGCCCTCGACATGTCGGTCCAACGGCCACTGGGCCTTGGCTCGGCTCACAACACCCTGCGCTGCACCAGCCACGAGAGCGTGAACATCCCCGGCAGCAGCGGCACCCAGATCGTCAGGACCCGGTAGCCGATGATCGTTGCCGTGGCCAGGCTCATGGGGGCGCCGAAGAGGACCATGGTGAACACCAGGGCCGCGTCGATGGGACCGATGCCGCCCGGTGCGGGTACGGCTCCGACCGCGGTGCTGGCGACGAGGAGCGCGAACGTCACCTGCGCCCAGGACAGCGGCAGGCCCAGCGAGAAGCCGACCGAGGCGATCACGCTTGCCTGGAGCAGCGGGGTGGCGGCGGCTCCGCCCCAGAGGGCGAGGACGCGGCTGGGCCGGGCATGCAGGATCCGTGCGTCGGTCAGGGCGGTGCGTACGAACTTGAGGATCGGGCGCCGCAGCGGACGTACGAACGTCAGAAGCAGCGCGGCCACGGCCAGACCGGTCGCCACGCCTCCGGCGATCAGGTGCAACGTCCGTTCGTCCGGGACGAGTTCACCCAGCCCCAGCACGCCCGGGAAGAACACCAGGAAGACGAGGAGTACCAGCGTCTTCGCCAGGGGTTTGACCAGCGAGTACAGCGCGAGCGAGGCGGTGCCCCTGGTGAGGGATATGCCCTGGCGCTGGAGGAAGCGGAGCGTGACGGCGTGGGCGCCGATGCTCGCCGGGAGCACATGGTTCGCGGTGCCGGCGGCGACCTGGGAGGCGAGCAGCAGCCCCGGTGGGAGCCGTTCCGGCAGGGCGCCCTGACGGACGCACGCGGCTGCCACCCAGCCCATGCACATGAAGAAGAAACCGGACAGCAGCCACCAGGGGTCGGCGGAGGCCAGCTGGGCGGCGCCGTCGTACACGGTGCGCCAGTCGAGTGCCGCCCAGGCCGCGACCAGAAGGAGCGGGAGCAGACTCAGTGCCCGAAGGGCGTGGCGGGTACGGGAGGGGGAGCGGACGGGGCCGGGGGTGGTGGCGGGGAGCGGCCCGGGGAGTTTGTCGAGCGGGAGCAAGGACACAGCGCACGTCGTCCTTTCGCGGCACGCCCGTGGGGGGCGGGCGTGACGGATGCAAGGCGAGGCAGAGGGGGACAGCGGGAACCGTTCCCTCCCGGTATGACGGCACGGTGTCCTGGAGCCGAAGAGGCGCCAGCGGGCGGGCGACGGTGCCGAGGATGATGCCCTGTTTCCGCAGCAAGAACGCCTCTCTGTGGCCTTTGTCTCCCTGTGACCTGTCTCCTAGGGCTCTCCTTACGGCTCTCCTTACGACGCCGAGGCCTTTGCCGAAGCGGCGATCAACTGGTCCAGCAGAGCGATCAGTACGTCCCGGGACGACTCGCGCTCACGTGCGTCGCAGAGCAGCACTCTGGTGCCCTCGGGGAGCGCCAGGGACTCCCGGATCTCCTCGGGTGTGTACGGATGCTGCCCGTGGAAGCCGTTGACGCCGATGACGAACGGGATGCCCCGCCGCTCGAAGAAGTCGATCGCGGCGAAGCTGGACTCGGGTCTGCGTACGTCGAGGAGGACCACGGCTCCCAGCGCGCCGATCGCGAGGTCGTTCCACATGAACCAGAACCGCTGCTGTCCGGGCGTACCGAAGAGATACAGCACCAGGTCCTGGCCGATCGTGATCCGGCCGAAGTCCAGCGCCACGGTGGTGGACTTCTTCCCGTCGAGGCCCTGGAGGTCGTCGACGCCCAGACTCGCGGAGGTCAGCCGTTCCTCGGTGTGCAGCGGGACGATCTCGCTGACCGACCCGACCATGGTGGTCTTCCCGACCCCGAAGCCGCCGGCGATCAGGATCTTGACCGTGTCGGGTGCCGAGTTCCCCTGGGCCTGGGCTCTTTTGGCCGAAGTCCCTTGGACTGGAGTCCCGTTGACGGGTGCGTCAGAGCCGGCCAAGGCCGTCCCTCACTTTCTGCAGCAGGTCCATGTCCGGCGTCCCGGAGACAGGACGCGGCGCATGAACGGTGATTCGGCCCGCCGCCAGCAGATCGCACAGCATGATGGAGACCACGCTCACCGGCAGGTCGAGGTGGGCCGCGAGCTCCGCGACGGCGATCGGCTTCGCGCACAGCCGCACGATCCGGGCGTGCTCGGGCTGCGTCCGGGCGGCCCAGGTGGGCGGCGGGTCCACCGCGGACACCGTCGTGATGAGGGAGAAGTCGCTGCGGTCGGGCCGGGTCCTGCCGCCGGTCAGCGCGAACGGCCGTACGAGACGACCCGCCGCCTCGCCTCCGCTCACCTCACTCGCCGCGGTCGGCGGCGACCGTGCCCCGCGGCGACGCACTCAGGTGCTCGCCGATCTTCTTCACGAGCAGGTTCATCTGGTACGCCACCACGCCGACGTCCGCGCCTTGGTGGGTGAGCACGGCGAGATGGGCGCCGGTTCCGGCGGCGGTGATGATCAGGTAGCCGTTGCGCATCTCGATGAGCGCCTGGCGTACGGGGCCGCCGCGGAAGTCCATGCTGACGCCCTTGCTGAGGCTCACAAGGCCGGAGGCGGTCGCCGCCAGCCGCTCGGCGTCGTCGCGCAGGAACGCCGTGGACCTGCTGACGACCAGTCCGTCGTCGGAGAGCACGACGGCGTGGTTCACCTCGGCGACCCGGTCCACCAGTCCGGTGAGCAGCTGGTCGAGCTGGCTGTGCGTGGCGGGGATGGGGCGTGTCATTTCTGTGTCCTTCATGAGCGGTCTGCCGGTGGAGTCGAGGTGACGGTTTTTCCGGGGACGGGGACCTGCGTACCTGGGCTCGCGGGTGGGGCTTCCTCTCCTCCGTTTCCTAGTTCGTTTCCTCCTTCGTTGTACGTCCACTCCTCACCCTCGTCACGGGCCCGAAGCGTTCCGCGCTGGAAACCGGACAGCGAGGAGGCCGCGCGCTCCGCGTCGAAGTCCTCCAACGGGTCGTCAGCCCGGGCAGGCACGGAGTCCTCTCGCAACTCGGTGGCGAGGCTGGTCTGCGGTACGCGGCGCGGCAGCGGAGCGAGGCCGCTGCGCTGGCTGGAACCCCGGCCGGACGCGGGCCCGGGGCCTGACCCGGACCCCGGCCCGGACTCTGGCCCGGACCCCGGCCCGGACCCCGGCCCGGACCCCGGCCCGGACTCTGGCCCGGACCCCGGCCCGGACTCTGGCCCGGACCCCGGCCCGGACCCGGACGGGGCCCCGGGCCTGGATGACGCCGGGCCGGGTCCGGAGCCTGACCCTGAACCGAACGCGGACCCGAACGCGGACCCGAACGCGGACCCGGACCCCGGCCCGGACCCGGACCCCGGCCCGGACCCGGACCCCGGCCCGGACCCGGACCCCGGCCCGGACCCGGACGGGGCCCCGGGTCTGGATGCAGACCCGGACGCCGGGCCTGACCTGGAGCCTGACCCTGAACCGAACGCGGACCCCGACCCTGAACCGAACGCGGACCCCGACCCTGAACCGAACGCGGACCCCGACCCTGAACCGAACGCGGACCCCGACCCTGAACCGAACGCGGACCCCGGGCCTGACCTGGACGCGGACCCCGGGCCGGGCCCGGACGTCGACGCCGGTCCGGACGCGGACGTCGACGCCGGTCCGGACGCGGACGCGGACACAGACTCGGACGCGGATCCGGCGGAACCGGACCCCGGGCCGGATGCGGATCCGGTCGTATCGGCCGTCCTTGGCCGGGTCGCGGGCCGGGTCACGTGGCTGCGTGCGTGGCTGTGCCGGTCAGGGCGCTGCGTATCGGCCGAGCCTGGTCCGACCGACCTCGGTCTGGTCGAGGCCGGTCCGGGCGAGGCCGGTCCGGACATGTCGGACGAGGTTTCCGCGAGGGCCGCGAGCGGCTTGGCGGACTCCTGGGGCTCCTGGGGCTCTTGGGGCCCCGGGGGCGTCCGGGGTTTATGGCCCCCTTGGGCCGGGACGTCCGCTTCGCCCGCCGGAGCGTACGCCGAGTCCGAGCCTGCGGCATCCGTATCGGCCGTGGGGCCCTCCCGCACCACGATGTCGTGCGGCACCAGCACGATCGCCGTTGTCCCGCCGTACGGAGACGACCGCAGCGTGACGGCGATGCCGTGCCGCGTGGCGAGCCGGGCGATCACGAACATGCCGAGCCGGAGATCGTCGGCCAGCGCCACCACGTCGAACTGCGGCTTCACCGCCAGCTGGGCGTTGAACGCCGCGTAGTCGTCCTCCGACATCCCGAGACCGCGGTCCTCGACCTCGATGGCCAGGCCCTTGGCCACCATCGCGGCCCGTACCCCGACCGGGCTGGGAGCGGGCGAGTAAGCGGTCGCGTTGTCGATGAGTTCGGCCAGCAGATGGATGACGTCCGCCACCGCGGGCGGAGCGAGGGACACCTCCTCGTCGGTGTGCACCTCCACCCGCTGGTACTCCGCGACCTCGCCGACGGCGCTGCGCAGGATGTCGATCAGCGCGACCGGCTCGGCCCAGCTGCGGCCCGGCCGCTCGCCGCTGATGATGACGAGGTTCTCCTCGTAGCGGCGGAGCTGGCTCGCGTTGGAGTCGAGTTCGTACAGGCCCTTGAGGATGTGCGGGTCCTGGTGCTCGCGTTCCAGCGAATCGAGCTTGCTGAGCTGGAGATTGACCAGGTTCTGGCTCTGCCGGGCGATCCCCAGGATCACCTTCTGGAAGCCGCGCCGGGTGTCGGCGAGCTCCACCGCGGTGTGGACGGCCGTGCGCTGGGCGGTGTTGAAAGCCTGCGCCACCTGGCCGAGTTCGTCCCGGCCGTAGTCCAGCGGGGGCGCGGCGGAGTCCGCGTCCACCTTCTCGCCCCGGTCGAGCCGTGCGACCACGTCGGGCAGCCGCTCCTGAGCGAGGCTGAGGGTGGCCATCCGCAGCCCGCGCAGCCGCCGGAACAGGGAGCGGGTGATGCGCCAGGACAGTACGACGCACAGCAGCAGGGCGACGAGTCCGCCGGCGCTCAGCGCGGCGGCCTTGACCAGCAGTGCATGGGCGTCGTCACTGCTGCGGTCGAGCAGTGCCGTGGTCTGCCGCTGGATCAGATCCGGGTACTGGACCGTGAGTTGGCCCATCGCGTTGTTCCACTGGTCCCGCGCGTCCGGCAGGTTGATCTTCCGGGTGTCGCCGCGGCCCGTCGCAGGTGCCTGGAGCACCTGGGTCTCGACGGCCTCCAGGTCCTTCCAGGCGGCCCCCTGGAGGATGCGCTCGGTCTGTGTCTTCGCCGTGCCGCTCACGGAGTGGACGATCTGGTCCTCGACGAGCCAGCGCCGGGCGTTCACCAACTGGACGAAGGCGGCGTGCGACTCCTCGTCCAGCCTGCCGGACGGCCAGGCCAGGGTGAGCAGGGTGTTCTCCTGGGAGACCAGTTCCGCGGCGTGTTCCAGCGCGACGAGCGGTTCGGCCTGCGAGGTGAGGTCACCGTCGTCGACCTTGGAGAGCTCCTGGAAGGCGTGTATCTGGTCGTCGATGATCGCGGTGTACTGGTCCAGTGACTGCCGGGCGATGTCGGTGCGGCCGTCGACCTGGTTCCGGTAGAACTCCAGGCTGCCCGCGGCGGCGATGACGGAGTACAGCCGGTTCCCTATCCGTTCGGGCGCCTTGTCGATCACATCCGACCGGCCGATCAGTTTGGCGACCTGTGCGTCCGTACGTTCCCGCTGCTTGTCCAGCAGGGCCCTGGAGCTGCCGGGAGTGGCCAGCCAGGCAGCCGACAGGCTCCGCTCCCGCTGCAGCGCGAGCGTCGCGTCGGTGCCCATGGCGCCGGTCGACCTGCTCAGCTCCGTCTGGGCCCGCAGCCGTAGCCCTTCGGAGAACATCTGCGTCGTCGTCACCCCCCACATCGCAGCGAGGGTGACGCTGGGGACCAACGCCAGAAGGATCAGGGAGAGACGTATGGAGCCGAGACGGCGGGGACCTGTCCGTGGAGACATCGTCGTCCTAGGGCGGGAGCGAAGAACTGTGAGCTGTGAGCTATGAGCTATGAGCTGTGAGCGGTATCGGGTAGTGGGGAGGCGAGCGGTGAGACGAAAGCGGTGGGTGGCCGCGTGTCCGACATCACACGACGGGTGCGCAGGATGCTATCCGTACCAGCGTCCGTACGCACCGTGAGAGACCTAAAAGCTTGGTGATGAGGCGGTATGAAAGCCGTGGGTGACCGTCTCCTAACTCATCGTCCGCACCTGTCCGTTGGTGACCGTGGGCTGATCAGTCGGACGGCGTCCGGGCCACGGTTGCGTTCATCGGTGAACGGTCACGTCGACTCGTCGACGACAACTCGTTTCTCAAGCGTGCTGCCTCGTGGGAGCGTGCAGCCATGAGACCCGAAACCAGCACCGACGTTCTGCGCTACTCCGCCTTCACCCCGGAGGGGTTCGGCGATGACGGCGGCAACCCCGCCGGGATCGTTCTGGACGCCGCCGGGCTCGACCCCAGCCGGATGCTGGCCCTCGCCGCCGACGTCGGTTACTCGGAGACGGCGTTCGTCACGGCGCGGGAGGATGCCGAACGCCGCTTTCGGGTGCGGTACTTCAGCCCTCTCGTCGAGGTTCCGTTCTGTGGGCACGCCACCGTGGCGACCGCCGTGGCGCTCGCCGAGCGGAACGGGCCCGGGGAGTTCGTCTTCGATACCCCGGCCGGAGAGATCCCAGTGTCCACGGCCGCCGACCCCGACGGGACGGTGCGCGCCACCCTCACCAGCGTCCCGACCCGCTCCCGGCCGGCCACCCCGGACGAGACCGCCCCGGCGCTCGCCGTGCTGCGCTGGGCCGAGGGCGACCTGGACCCGGAACTGCCGCCGCACGTGGCCTTCGGCGGGGCCGAGCACCTCGTGCTCGCCGTCGCCTCCCGCGCCAGGCTGGCGGATCTCGCGTACGACTTCGACGGCCTCGCCGACGTGATGCGACAGCATGGCTGGACCACGCTCCAACTGGTCTGGCGCGAGAAGGACGACCTCTTCCACGCCCGCGACCCCTTCCCGGTCGGGGGCGTGGAAGAGGACCCCGCGACGGGAGCGGCAGCCGCCGCCTTCGG
Source organism: Streptomyces vastus (assembly GCF_039532825.1). Classification (NCBI taxonomy): domain Bacteria; kingdom Bacillati; phylum Actinomycetota; class Actinomycetes; order Kitasatosporales; family Streptomycetaceae; genus Streptomyces; species Streptomyces vastus. The sequence continues at coordinate 84,441 of NZ_BAAASJ010000021.1, read as the reverse complement.
CGGCTATCTGCGCACCCTCGGCCTGGTCCGCGAGCCGATGACCCTCACGCTCCGCCAGGGCGAGGACATGGGCCGCCCCAGCGAACTGCTCGTGGACGTCGACCCGACGGATCCACGGGTACGGGTCACCGGCCGGGCGCGCCCGATCGGTGACCCGCGCTAGGCGCTCCGCGCGGAGCGCGGTACCAAAAGGTGCGGGCCGTCCGAGGCTGGGCGCTCCCCACGCTCGGCTTCTCCCCCACCCTCGGCTTCGCTCGAGCGGGGGACCCCCATGAGCGGGGGACCCCCATCGCGGCGGAGTCGTACATTGATACAGCCCCGCGCCCCTGACGGGGCGCGGTACAGCGCCGGACTCCGCTCAGCGGAGCTGAAGGCCTACCCATGAAGACGTACTACGGCAGTCCCCACGGCTCGCCCGGCTCGCTCAAGGCCACCGGAGCGATGTCGAGTTCGGGGCGTTCACCGGCGTACAACAGCACCTCCCGGCCCTTGGCCAGCTCGATCACCAGGGTGCCGTCGTCCGTCGTATGCGTGCGCGCCCGGCTGCCGTCGTCGAGCACCGCGGTCACCGGCCCGCCCGTCAGACCGTGCCGGATCTCGAGCCGCTCACCCGCCAGGCTCCGTACGCGTACGAAACGGGTGACCCCGCCCCTGCGAACCGCGCTGACCAGGAAGGCCCCCTGCGTGCGGAAGTCGTGCAGCGTGACATCGGCCCAGGAATCCGGAACGGCAGGGAAGATCCGTACGACACCGCCCCAGCTCTGGCAGAGCATGTCGTGCAGCGACTGCGACGCCGACAGCGGTGTCTCGATGACCGGACCGGCCTCGGTGTAGTGGGTGTTGGCCCGGCACGGATACCGCGTGCTGGGGTCGAAGAACTTCTTCAGATACTCCAGCGCCGTGGAGCCGCGGCCCATCATCGCGTACATCGACGCGGCGCCCGTATAGCTGTAGCCGCGGTGGGATCCGGTCACCGCGTGCCAGTGGACGACCGACTTCTCGATCAGCTCGCGCTGCTCCGGCTGCTCCCAGTTCACGAGATACAGCGGGTACACCATCAGCAGGTGCGAGTAGTGGCGGTGGGACTGGGCGTACGGGGTGTCCGCACCGATCATGAAGCCGTTCTCGTCCACCGGATACGGCGTCAGCTTCGCCAGCACCTCCTGCCAGCGCGGCTTCAGCGGGTCGTCGACCCCCAGCCGCTCGGCTGCCTCCAGGAGCGTGGTGCAGCCCCAGCGGATCAGCGCCAGATCGTAGTTGGTGTCCTTCGGCGGTACGACGGGATACTCCGGCGACAGCGTCGACGGCAGGTGCAGCTTGCCGTCGCTGTCCGGCTGGAGGAAGTGCAGGTAGTAGTTGATCGAGCGGCGCAGCAGCGGGAACACCGTGTCGCGCAGCAACGAATCGTCCATGGTGTGGCGGTAGCTCAGCCACACGTTGTGCAGCGCCCAGGTCAGATTGCCCGACTCACCGCCGCTGCCCGGGGTGGGGGCGCTGCGGTTGGCGAACATGTCGGAGCTGCGGCCGACTCCGGCGCTGTCCGAGCGGTACGCGGCCGGCACGTTCGCGATCAATTGTTGCTGGTTCTGCCTCAGGGTGGTGGCGAGCGAGTCGAGTTCCAGGTGGTTGGAGCCGTGGATGAGCCAGTACTCCAGCTGCACGTTGAGGTTCCACCACACGGCGGGCCAGGGCGTGGGCTCCAGCCAGGGCCCGCAGGTGGCCATCACCGGGCCGTCGGCGCGGCTGGCGGACGCGACCTTGTAGAGCTGGATCCAGTGGAAACTCTGCAGCCGCTCGTCGGGGATCGAGACGAAGCTCTTGCGGTAGAAGGCGTGCCACCAGCGGGTGTGGAGCGCGCGGAGCACGCCGTACGGGGCGGCGCGCTGGACCTTCCGCAGCGAGACCTCCCCGGCGCGGGTGTCGGAGGGGTGGCTGTGGGCGACGCCGAGCAGGAGTGTGTCGCCCGAGCGGCGGTAGGCCGTCGCCGTCTGGCCGCCGCCGATCAGCGGCTGGAGTACCTGCTCGATGTCGCCCGAAGTCCGGGTGGTCCAGGGCGGGTTGGCGACGTACCCGGCCGGCGGTGCCTCGCTGATCTTCCGAGGGCTGACGGCGTCCTCGGGATGGAACGTCCAGCGCACCTCCTCGTCGCCGTCGGGAGTCACGCGCGCGGCGAAGATGCCGTCATGGATGAAGGCGGAGAGGGTCAGGGTGCCCTTGTCGGTGCTGATCGTGCCGGTGAGCTCGGCGTTCCACAGACTTAAGCGCCAGTCGACCGCACTGATGGTGCCGACCGGGTCGAGCGTCAGATGCCCGACGGGCAGCCGGCACGTCCCCCAGCCACTCCCGAACTCGGGCCGGTGGTCCTGCACTTCACCGTGCTGCACGGTGAAGCGAATGCTGTTCGCCCCCGGCTCCCGGTACACCATGCTGCCCAGCCGCCCGTCCCCCAGAAACGGCCCTTCGTGCCACAGCGCGGGCAGCCTGCGCCACACCAGATCCTGCTTGCGCAGGAAGTCGGCCCACGCACCGTCCGACTCCATACGGTTACGCAGCTTCCAGCGACCGCGGCCGGGGCCATCGCCGGCCCCGGCGGCGAGGTCTTCGGCTTCGGTGGCCCGGGAGGGAAGAGCCTCGGCGACTCCTGGCAGGGCGGCAAGCGTCGTACCGCCCAGCGCCGAGCCGAGCACTGCTCTGCGAGAGGTCATGCGGGTGCCTCCAAGAGTGACAACAGTGAGGGGTGGTGGGGGTCGGCGTCAGGCCCAGCCGGCCGGGTCGGCCAGGGCGTACGTCGAGGCGATCCGGTGGCTGTCGTGCAGCACCGTCAGCGTGCGCGGGCCGCTGGGCGTGCCGTCGCGCCAGGCGGTGCAGTAGATCCCGTTGGACCAGCGGATCGTCCTTGAGGTGGACGGCAGTACGGTGACGCCGGTCCGGCTCACCGTCTTCGTGCCGTTCAGCCACACCTCGAAGGCGCCCTGGCCGTCGCCCGCGAGCTTCAGCCGGGTGACGATCCTGATCCAGGTGCCCCGCAGGCCACTGATCGACCCGGCCGTCCCCTTGATGCCGCCGGAGCCGCCGAACTGGATCGTGGACCCGATGACGAACATCAACAGCCAGGGTCCTTCGGGGGCTTCGGGCGACCACTGCTGGAAGGTGACGTTCTGGTCGTGGAACGTCCAGTCGGACGCGAGGCGGATCGCCTGGCCGTAGTACCGGTCCTCACCGACGCTCTGCGCGCCGCGCTTGATCACTTCGGAGTGGTAGCCCCCGGTCTCGTCGATGTACGTCTGTGTCGCCGCGAGAGCGTGCGCGCCTTTGTACGTGGGCGAGTCGGCGGTCTCGATCACGCCGTCCTTCTGTGTGTAGGCGTGGTCCCAGCCCTCGACGCTGCCACGGTTCTGGAAGTACACCTCGTCGGCGGCGTCCGCCCGTCCCGGCAGGAGCGCGGCGGTGGCACCGGCGAGGCCGAGTCCGCCGATCGCGGTGAGTGCCCTTCGTCTCCGCACGGCTCACCGCGTCCAGTACGTGATGTTGCGGAAGCGTGCCTCGGCGCGACCGCTGCCGTGGTGGTAGACGCCGTTCTTGAAGTGGCGGGTGGCCGGGCCGCGGTCCTCGGTCGTCAGCACCAGCTCGTCGTCGAAATAAACCTTGACGCTGCGGCTGGAGGCGTTGTGCTCCAGCTTGACGTTGAACCAGGTGTTGTACGCGTTGGTCTTCAGGACCGTACGGTCGTACGCCCGCACCGTGCCGCCGCTCGCGCTGTACGCGTTGAGCATGAAGTCCGTGGCGGGGGTGCCCTCGGGGTGGATCACCCGGAGGATCTGCACAAAGGTCGCGCCGTTCGTACCGGACGGGAGATACACGTCGGCGTCCCACATGTGCTGCCCGGACGTGTACTCCTGCCTCCAGCGCATCTCGGTGCGCGGGTCCGTGGAACTGCCCTGCGACATGGGCTCGTCGGTGTCGTACACCCACATCCGGTGGACGCCACCGCTGTTGCTGTAACGCTCGCTCAGACTGAGATTCCACGGTTTCTGCATGCCGTAGGTGAACGAGGTCTTCTGCCAGCCGTCCGTGGGAGACGCGGCCACGGCGGAGGACACCGACGGGGTCATAGCCCAGGCGGCGCCCCCCGCGAGTAAGCCTCCGGCGGCAAGAACCGAACGTCTCGACGGGCTACGTCTTGATGGGTTCATGTCACTCCCTCAGCGAAAGCATTCATCGGAGCTATCTCTCGACGCAACGTAGAAGCTGGCGCAGAAGCGCGTCAACATGTCGGACGTGTCGAGGATAGATCCGATGTACTGGTCGCTAGGTCTGGACCTTACTCAGCGGGCGTGGTACTGAGTGATACGTGAAGGGAGGACCTTTCACCAGGTGACGGGGAGGGCGCGGACGCCGTGGACGGAGCTGGCCCGGAGCGCGAAGTCCTCGGGTGGGGCGGTCAGTTGCAGCCCGGGGAGCCGGCGGAACAGGGCCGGGAGGCCGATCTGGAGTTCCGCGCGGGCCAGGGACTGGCCGATGCACTGGTGGAGGCCGTGGCCGAAGGCCAGATGACCGCTCGTGTCGCGCCGGATGTCCAGCTCGTCGGGATCGGCGAAGACGGACGCGTCGCGGTCGGCGGCCTGCAGGGCCACGACCACGCCCTCCCCGGCCCGGATCCGGACCCCGGCCACCTCCACGTCCTCGGTCGCGATCCGCCGCAGCCCGGAGTGCACCACGGTCAGATACCGCAGCAGCTCCTCCACCGCGCCCGGCCACGCCTCCGGGTCCGCGCGCAGGGCGGCCAACTGCTCGGGGTGGCGCAGCAACACGACCACGGCCAGCGGGAACATGTTCGCCGTCGTCTCGTGCCCCGCCACGAGCAGCAGCGAGGCGAGCCCGACCGCCTCCGCCTCCGTGGCCTCACCGGTCGCCACCCGCTCGGTCGCGAGGCGCGAGACCAGATCGTCGGCGGGCTCCTTCATCCGCAGGGCCAGCAGTTCACCGAGGTAGGCGTGCAGGGCCTTGCGCGCCGCCAGCATCTCCTCCGGGCCCGAGGCGAGGCTGCTGATCGACTTCGACTGCCGCTGGAAGAAGTCATGGTCCTCGTACGGCACCCCGAGCAGCTCGCAGATCACGAGGGAGGGCAGCGGGAGGGCGTACGACTCGACGAGATCGGCGCCGGTGGCGGCGTCGGACCGTCATCGCGTCGATCAGTTCCTCGCAGATCCGGCCGATCGCGGGCCGCAGTTGCTCGATGCGCCGGAAGGTGAAGGCGGGGATCAGCATCCGGCGCAGCCGGGTGTGGTCGGGCGGATCCATCATGAAGAACTGGCCCGGCGCACGCGGCGGCGCCTGCGGCCGCATCCCCGGGAAACCGGCCAGCGTCGCGTCCGCGCTGAAGCGCGGATCGGCGAGCACCGCGCGGGCGTCCTCGTGACGGGTGATCAGCCAAGGGCTGTTCTCGCCCCAGATCGTCACCCGCTGAACGTGCTCCTCAGCACGCCACTTGGCGTACTCGGGCGGGGGATCGAGGAGCGGACGGTCCGTGGGCAGGGCCGGGTGCGTGGGGGAGGTCATTCGGCGTGCCCTTCTTCCTTCTCTTCCTCTTCCGGAAGTCCCTCTTGCTCAAGTCCCGCGAGCCGCAGCAGCAGCGGCTTGACGTCCGTGGCCGCGAACTCCGTACGCGCGGGACCCGGCTCCGAACACAGCAGTACGGGCCCGTGGTCCGGATCCTCCGGCAGCCGGCCGTGGCTGCCGCGCACCCCCGACGGATCCAGCGGGACGGTCTGTATCCGGTAGCGGAACCCGAGCTTCTTCCGGGCGATCTGACCCACGGCCTTCAACTTCACCGCCGGGACTGTCTCGTCGTACAGCAGCTCGGCGGGGTCGTAGCCGGGCTTGCGATGGATCTCCACCTGGCGGGCGAAGTCCGGGGCGCGCTCATCGTCCAGCCAGTAGTAGTACGTGAACCAGGCATCGGACTCGGCGAGGGCGACCAGCTCGCCGGAGCGCTCGTGATCGAGGCCGTAGGCCGCCTTGCCCTCGGCGTCCAGCACCCGCTCCACACCGCCGAGTTCGCCGACGATCTTCGCGACGGCCGCGGTGTCGGCCGGGTCCCGCACGTACACATGCGCCACCTGGTGATCGGCGACGGCGAACGCGCGGGAGGTCCAGGGGTCCAGGTACTCCATGCCGTCCTGCGTGTACACGTCCAGCAGTCCGGCACGGCGCAGGGTGCGGTTGATGTCGACGGGGCGGGAGACCGGGGTGATGCCGTACTCGCTGAGCGCCACGACGGTGGCGCCTTCGGCGAGGAAGTGGTCGATCAACGGGCGGAGCGCCTCGTCGAGTTGGCGGGCGGCGCGGGCGGTGGCGGGGGAGTCCGGGCCGGAGCGCTGGGGCTCGTAGTCCATCTGCGGGATGTAGACCAGGGTCAGGTCCGGGCGGTGCTCGTCGAAGACCTGCCGGGCGGCGCCGAGGATCCACTGGGTGGAGGGCATGCCTGCGTTCGGCCCCCAGTAGGTGAACAGGGGGAACGGGCCGAGCCGGTCGGTGAGTTCGTCGTGCAGGGAGGGCGGCCAGGTGTAGCAGTCGGGTTCCTTGCGGCCGTCGGAGTAGTAGACGGGCCGCGGAGTGACGGTGAAGTCGACGTCCGCCCCCATCGCGTACCACCAGCAGATGTTCGCGACCTTGTAGTTGGGGTCGCTCTTCCTGGCCGTCTCCCAGATCTTCTCGCCGCCGACGAGCGCGTTGTGCTGCCGCCACAGCAGGACTTCGCCGAGGTCGCGGAAGTACCAGCCGTTGGCGACCGCGCCGTGGGTGCTCGGCGGTTCCCCGGTGAGGAACGTGGACTGGGCGGTGCAGGTCACCGCGGGCAGGGTGGTCCCGAGCGTGGCCTGGAACCCACGTTCACCGAGGGCGGCGACGGCGGGCATATGGCGCAGCAGCGTCGGGGTGAGCCCCACGATGTCGAGCACGACGAGCCGGTCGGTCATGACGTTTCCTCCTTCAGGCCGAGCCCCGTCAACCGGTCTCTGGCCCAGGCGAGTTCGGCGGCGATGCCCCCGGCCAGGTCGGCGGGCGGCCGAGGCAGCACGGACCAGGTGTAGGTCTCCACCTCTATGTGGTCACAGTCGGCGACCGGACCACCGAGCAGTTCGGAGAGTACGGCGGTGAGCTGTGGCGCGGTCGTACGGAGCGGGGCTTCGGGCTCGGCATGCAACGGGGCATGGAAGTGCACCCGCCAGGCGCCTCGGTCGGAGTTCGGTGACGACATCGCGGGCCGGCCACAGGCCGATGCCGAGCCGCTCCCGTACGGGTTCGGCGTACGCGGCGAGCTGCGCGAGCACCCCGTCCAGGTCCTCCGCCTGATGGACGTTGCTGCAGTACGCGAGGTGGATGGGTGTCCCGTCGGGATGGCGCAGGCGCATCGCCCGCTCACTCTCCGCCGCGCTTGATGGAGTTGCCCTGATGGGTCGCGGATTCGTCGGGCTTCGGCTCGTCCAGGACCGGGTCGAGGTCCAGCCGGCCGCTCTGCCCGTAGAAGGCGACCGGGTTGCGCCACAACACCCGGTCGACCTCGTCCACTGCGAACCCGGCGGCCAGCATCGACAGACCGGTCTTGCGGGTCTTCAGCGGATCGCTGCGCCCCCAGTCCGCCGCCGAGTTGACCATCACCCGCTCGGTCCCGTGCTCCTGGAGGATCCCTACCATCCGCTCCTCGCTCATCTTCGTCTTCGGATAGACCGAGAACCCGGCCCAGCAGCCGCTGTCGAGGACCATGCCGACGGTGAGTTCATTGAGATGGTCGAGCACGACCAGCTCGGGGGCGATCCCCGACTCCCGTACGACATCCAGAGTCCGCCGTGTGCCCGCCGCCTTGTCGCGGTGCGGGGTGTGGACGAGGGCCGGGAGTTCGTGCTCGATGGCGAGCTGGAGCTGGCGGGCCAGGGCCTCGTCCTCCTCCTTGGTCATCGAGTCGTAGCCGATCTCGCCGACGGCGACGACCCGGTCCTTGGCGAGATAGCGCGGCAGCTCGTCCAGTACCGGCATGCAGCGCGGATCGTTGGCTTCCTTCGGGTTGAGGGCGATCGTGCAGAAGTGCTGGATGCCGAACTGCCCGGCGCGGTACGGCTCCCAGCCGAGCAGCGAGTCGAAGTAGTCGTAGAAGCTCTCGGGCGAGGTACGGGGCTGGCCCAGCCAGAAGGCCGGTTCGACGAGGGCGCGCACCCCGGCGGCGTACATGGCCTCGTAGTCGTCGGTCGTACGCGACGTCATGTGGATGTGGGGATCGAAGATGCGCATGATCAGGGGACTCCATCGAGGGCGGCGGGCGCGAAGGCTCGGATGACGGAAGTGGTGTCCTCGGGCACGCCACGTCCGGCCGCGATCCGCTCGCGTGCGAAGTCGGCCGGCATCCGGGCGAGTTCGGTGTCGGCCCGCTTGCCGAGTCCGGCGACACGGTCGAGCGGGATCTCGTGGAACACGCACTTCAGGACGGCCTGCCGGTACTCGTCGTCCGGCAGGTGTCTCGCGGCGTACGGCCCGAGGGCGGCCTCGTCGACGGTCCAGTGGTCGTCGATCCTGGCCCGGCCGCAGCGGCGGCGGACGGCGGGGAAGGGGACGCCGATGGCCGTGGGATCGGCGGGGACGCGGTCGACGGAGGTGTCGAGCCGGGCGCGGGCCCCGGGTTCGAGCACTGAACGGGTTTCAGGTATGCCGGAGATCATGGTCGCGCTCTCTGTGCTGCTTGCGCTTCTTGTACTTCCTCTTGTGCCTTCTGCTCTCTCTGCTCCTTCTGAACCGTCGGTGCTTCGAGTGCCGTCCGTCGGAGGAACTCGATGGAGCGTCGGGCGACTTCGGCGGCGTCGAGCGAGCCGCCCTGGATCTCGACGGAGACCAGCCCCTGATGCCCGAGTCCACCGAGGGCGGCCAGCACCGGGACGAAGTCGATCTCGCCTTCACCGAATTCGAGATGCTGGTGGACACCGCGCCGCATGTCCTCGATCTGCACGTTCAGCAGCTGGGGTGCGGCCAGTTGTACGCACTCCAGCAGCGGGATCTCCTCGACGCAGTGCGCGTGCCCGATGTCCAGCGTGATCCCGTACAGCTCATGCCCGCCGAGCCGTTTCCCGAGTTCCAGGCACCGCCCCACGGTGTCGACGAACATGTACGGCTCCGGCTCGAAGGCGAGGGTTACGCCATTGGCCTCCGCCGTCTGCAGCACGGTCTCCATACCTGCCGTGAGCCGCTTCCACGCGTCCTCCTCCGGCAGTCCCTTCGGCGCGGCGCCACTGCACAGATGGACGGTGGGCGAACCCAGGTCGGCCGCGATCCAGATCGCCCGCCGCAGCAGATCGACGCGCCGCTGCGCCCCCTCCGACATCAGCGTCGGCTCGTGCTTGCCCCACGGGTCGAGTAAATAGGGCGCCCCCGTCTCGACCGTGACGCTGAGCCCGTACCACGCCAACTCCCCAGCGAGCGCGTTGACTTGGCGCGGAAGGTCCTCGGCGTACGGATCGAGGTGGCCGTGGTCGAGGGTCAGGGCCACCCCGTCGTAGCCGAGGTCGGAGAGCACGGCGAGCGCATCGCTCAGGCGGTGGTTGGTGAAACCGTTGGTGCCGTAGCCGAATCGCAGATCCATGAGTGGCTGTCCTCGGGTTGCTTTGAGGTCGCTCTTCGGGTCAGGTCGGTGACACGCGCCGGGCCAGCCGCCGTGCCAGCGGATGCACGGCCCCCAGCGCGGCCGCCGCCACCGGCGACCCGCCCCGAGCGGTCAACGCCGTCTGCAACGGCACCAGCCCTAGAATCCCGGCCCCCACGGCCCGCCGTACGTTCTCCCCGGACGGCTCCCGTACGGCCTTGACCTGTGCCAGTCCGTACGTGCCGAGGTAGCCGAGCGCTCCGGCGGCGGCGACCGCGGCGGTACGCGCGTCAGGGTGCCGCCCCGGTCCGGAGGGTGCCGTGCCCGCTGCCGCCAGCGCTGTCGCGGCCGACACTCCGAGCGTGGCCGCGGGCAGCCGCGCCGGGGCGCCGGAGATCTCGTGCCGGCTGAGGGCGGTGAGCGTGTACGTGTGCAGCCCGACCAGGGCCGCGGGCACGAGCCCACGCCGCCCGGACTTCGCCCCGCCGGCTGCGACCGCGCCCGCGAGCACGTCCAGGGCCCGTGCCCCGGCCATCGCGGCGGGACCGGCCTTCGTCGACTTCAGCTTGAGGTCGTATGCCCAGACCAGCCCCGTCAGCGGCAGCGCGACACCGAGGCCGCGGCGACCGCCGGAGAGGGCCGCGAGTCCGAGCCCCGCGGCGGTCAGTCCGCCGGCCAGGGAGAGGGCCGTACGACGTGGGACTCGGCCGGAGGGGACGGGGCGCTGGGGGCGTTCGACGGCGTCGATGGTGGCGTCGGCGTAGTCGTTGAGGGCCATCCCGGCCCAGTAGAGGCAGACGGAGGAGGCCATCGTGCCGACCGTGCGCGGTCCCAGTGGGCGCCCCGCGGCGGCGGCCCCCGCGAGTATGTCGCCGGGCACACTCAGGGCGGCCGGGGCGCGTACGAGACTTGCCAGGCCAGCGAGGCGTACGGGCCGGGATCCGAAGCGGACGTCCGCTTTCCGGTCGTTCATGACAGCAAGTTACACGCGCTGCTTGAACATTCATTCTTGAGCTTTGTGGGAATTCTGTGATGAATGTGGCAACGGGTGGATGTTTCCGTCTGTGCGCTGAGTGTGTCCATAGCTGAATTGGCCATCCATCCACCTTATTGACTTCCGGTTCAGTGAACCAGAGTATTTCCGGGGTGACCCACACCGAGCACCCGTACGCCGGCGGTCCGGCCCCCCTCCCTCCCGACCTGGACGAGGCCGTCCACCGCTGTCTCGTCGCCGGATTCGACGGCACCACGACCGTCCCCGACACCCTGAAGCGGCTCATCGACCGCGGCCTCGGCGGCGTCATCCTGTTCACCCGCAATGTGCGCGACGCGGAACAGGTCCGCGAACTCACGGACACGCTGCGCGGCATCCGCCCCGATCTGCTCGTGGCCATCGACAACGAGGGCGGCGGCATCGGACACCTGGTGAGCGCGGGCGCACCGGAAGTCCCCGGCTCCTTCGCCCTGGGCGTCGTGGACGACACCCGGCTCACCGCCCGCTGCGCCGACGCCCTGGCCGGACACCTGGCCTCCCTCGGCATCACGGCCTCGTACGCCCCTGTCGCCGACCTCCAGCACCATCCCCTGAACCCGATCGTGCGCACCCGCTCCTTCGGCGCCGACCCCCAGCTGGTCTCCCGGCATCTGCGCGCCTGGATCACCGCCACCCAGGCACGCGGCGTCGCGTCATGCGCCAAGCACTTCCCCGGCCACGGGGGCACCGTCACCGACAGCCACCACGATGTGGCGGTCGACCCGCGTCCGTACGACGAACTCGACCTCGCCCCCTTCCGGGCCGCGATCGCCGTAGGCGTACCGATGCTGATGAGCGCGCATGTCGTGTTCCCCGCACTGGATCCCGACCGCCCGGCCACACTGAGCCCCCGCATCCTGAGCGGCCTGCTGCGCGACGAGCGACCGCCTCATGACTCGCCTCTATGTGCAGGCCGGCGAGTACCGGCATTCCCGGCTCATGTGCGGTCGCGGTCAGGACCTGCTCGACCGCGTCCGCCAGCACGGGACCCTTCAGCGTGGCAAACAGCAGACCCGGCACGTTGCCGCCAAGCGCGGACTTGATGACAGCAGCCTTCTGCAGTCCCGCTGCCGCATCCCCGACGATCTTCGCGACATGCTCATCGAGCAGCCGGGATGCCTCGTCAGCCCCGGCGTCGAGGACCGCCTCGACAGCAGCGAGGGGCATAGCGATCTCACGGAGCTGACGCAGCGCGGTCGCCCGCGCCACCTGGTCAGCGCCGTAGTAGCGGTAGCCCGAGACCGGGTCTACTTCGGCAGGGAGCAGCAGCCCGGAGTCGGCGTAGAACCGCAACGCGCTGGAGGTCAGGCCACTGCGTTGGGCAAAGACCCCGATCGGCATCAGCTCAGAGTTTGGCACCTCGCCATCATTGAGCTTCAACCAACTCGAAGGTCAACATCAACGTGGGGCGTCACCAACCTCATGGCCAGCAACAGCCAGGTCGTCGGGCAGTTCAATCGAAGTCGTCGGAGGTGTGGATGTGCCCCCGCAGTGAGCCCCGGCCGGTCCGCTTCACATCTCCCTCACTCCGTACGGTCAGCGGCTCGGCCGCGGGCATGCGCAGTGCCGGGCCCTCGTCCAGCCCCAGCACCACGGCGACTCCACCGGTCGCGTACTGCTCACTTCGTACGGTACGGACAGCGCGCCACTCGCCCCGCACCTGCACGCGCTGTCCGGGCCGGACCATGACGGCGGCGACCTCTCTGTCGACGGGCTGAGCCACGATGTCCGGCGCTTTGAGCTCCGCCCATACGGTTTTCCCGATCCCGCCCACGCGCTCGTCAACTCCCCAGCGGTGAGCCAACGTCTCCACGAGCAACAGCCCGCGCCCTCCGGTCTCGTCGTCACCGGGCTCCCGCACTTCGGGCCTGCCCGCGCCCGCGTCGCTGACCTCCAGCCGCAGCAGGCCGTCCTCCAGCGATCGCGCGATCCGTACGCCCACCTGTCGATCACTCGGCACAGGTACGCGCAGCGCATTGGTCACCAGCTCCGAGAGCACCAACTCGGCGGTGTCTAGGACGTCTTGGGCCACGCCCCATTCGCCGAGTACGGCATGCAGCGCCGCTCGGGACCTCGGCACACTTCGATGGCAACGGGACAGTCGGAAGGTGACCTCGTTCGAGCCGAAGCTCTCTGTCATGACGCCCCCTGAGGGTCGATAGATGGTGCTCAAGTCCCCGCGAGCCTGCGGAAGTTCGGACTCCCGCCACGAAAAGGGTGCCGCGAAACGGCGAGATGGCGCAACGTTGAAGGGAGAGCCAGACCTCAATTCACCCTTTCGGGTAACCTGCGGGCAGTGCGGCAATAGCCCTGGTAGGGAGTTACGTATGCCAAACGTCAAACCATCCACCGTGCTCGGGCGCCAACTGGGGGACGAACTAAGGCGCTTGCGTGAAGCTGCGGGGCTGACCACCACACAAGCGGCCGACGCGCTCGACTGCACCAAGGGGAAGATCAGCCGCATCGAGAACGGTCACGTGCCCGTGCGCACCCCAGACCTGATCGCCCTCATGCAGGCGTACGAAGTGGGGGACTCTGAGACACGCGAACGCCTCGGCTCCCTCGCCCGCAGAGCCAACCGGCGTCGACGCGAAGGCTGGTGGCATCAGTACGGTGCCGTCCTCGCTGATACGTACCGGGACTACATCGAGATGGAGAACATCTGCGACGGCATCAAGACGTTCCAGGCTCAGCTGATCCCGGGGCTCCTGCAAACACCCGCCTATGGACGAGCGATCACCGTGGCGTCTCGCGCATGGAAGACGGCGGAGGAGATTGATCAGTTCGTGCAAGTGCGGATCGCCCGGCAGGAACGACTCGCCGGTGAGGCGCCGTTGGAGCTCTGGGCCGTACTCGCCGAAGGCGTTCTCCGCCAGCAGGTTGGGGGACCCGCCGTGATGCGCGACCAGCTTGAACACCTGGCCACCATGGCCGAAATGCCCAATATCACCGTCCAGGTACTGCCGTTCTCGCGCGGTGCGCACTCAGGTATGTTCGGCCCGTACCTACTGCTGAGCTTCCCGCGGGTATCAGCGCTGGACCTCGTCCTGACAGAGACCCCGATCGGCAACATCTGGATGGAGCAGGAGTCCGAGGTGGCCCACTATCGCGAACTCTTCGACGACGCTCGCACATCGGCGTTGCCGCCAACGGAATCGCTCAGGTTGATCCGTCGCATCGCCAAGGAGTACACGCAATGAGCCGTGACCACTTCCTCTCGCCTGTTCCCGCAGAAGCGATATGGCGCGTCAGCAGCTACAGCGGCGGGCAAGGCGAGTGCGTCGAAGTCGCCGACAACATCCCCGCCCTCATCCCCGTCCGCGACAGCAAGCGCCCCACCGGCCCAGTGATCACCTTCACCCCTCAAGCCTGGCGCACATTCATCGCTCACATGGACTGAACGCCCGCGCCGACGCCCGACCTCCGCACTGGCACCCGAGCCCCACGCCATCGGGTGAACGTTCGACCGACCTGGACCGATGGCATCCTGAATGTGCAAGCATGCGGCAGCGCACGACGTAGCGAAGGGAGGCGAGGATCATGATCGACAGATTTGATGAGGGTCTGCTGACTCCGACGGAGACCTCCCAGTACTTGCAGATTCCTCGGTCCACACTGGACACGTGGCTGCGCGGGCAGGCCGCCGGCGCTCCTCTGGTCCATCACATTGCCTCCGTGCGGCGAGGCCAGCCAACCGTTCCTTTCGTAGCTGTGGCCGAGGCCTACGTCCTGCGTTCCTTGCGCGATCTGGGCCTGAGGATGACGGAGATCCGGGAAGCCGCCGCAGCCGTGCGCAGGGCCTTCGACACGCCTTACGGTCTAGTGTCGAAACGCATCGCAACTGACGGCGTCGACATCTTCATCGACCACGGTTTGGGTGATCTGCGCCGTGCCCGCGACGGCCAGGCCCCCATCCATGAGGTCGTGGCGGACTATCTGCGCTATCTGTCATGGGACGCCGGTGACGAGTTCCCTTCCAGCCTCAGGCTCCGCCAGTACCCGGAGTCGGTGCCGGTCGTCATTGACCCGCGCTTCGGCCACGGGCTCCCGGTGGTTGAGGCCAACCGCGTACCGGTGAAAGCCGTGACAGACCTGTGGGACGCGGGCGAGTCGATCGACGACATCGCCTACGAATACGACATGACCGCCGAAGAGGTGGAGGAGCTCTGCCGAGCCGTGGTGCGTCTTGCCGCCTGAGTTCTTTCTTGACCGGAATCTCGGTCGGCGGGTAGCAGAGGAGCTCAGGCAGCTGGGGTGGATCGTGCACCGCCTCGCCGAAGTCTTTCCGGCCGACGCTCAGGACGTACCCGACGAGGACTGGATCAGGCACGGCCTGGGCTGTGGATGGGTTCCTCTCTCCAAGGACGGCCGGATCAAGACCCGGGACCGGGAGATCGAGCCGGTGCGGGAGAGTTCGGCCGTGCTGTTCTACCTCGACAACCAGCAACTGCGGACCATGGAGATGGTAGAGCGTCTGCATGCCAGCCAGGACAGCATCCACAAGGCAGTGGCACGGGGCGGCCCCGCCGCATATGCCGTCCGAGCAGATCGAATCGAACGCACCTGGCCGTGACTCGCACTGACCATCGCACGGGCAAGCACCATCGTCACGTTCAGTAATTCACTCCCCGCGCGTAGAGCGCGTTTATCAGCTCGGTTCTCTCTCCTGCTCGATTGCGCTTAACAGGTTCGTATGGGCGGCTGCGACCCATTCATCGGCAGGGGCGTGAACAGCCGCGACGAACCCACAGCCGCCCTACCGCACAACCCGCGGAGCGAGCTCGCGCTCCAGGCAGGCCAGCGCCACCGCACCGCCACAGCCGTCCGTCACCCGGTCGACCTCAAGTCCGAGCTCCTCCAGGCGACGATGCACGGCCACCGTGAGAGGCCCGTCCGCGCCGAGCAGCCCGCCAGTGGCGACCAGCCGTTCCCCCGGGCGGCAGCCCAACGCGCGGACTGTCTCGGTGAGTTGATCGGCCGCCTCGCGGAGAATGGCCGAGCCGACGGCATCCGCGCCCCGGGCCGCCTCGCTCACCAGCGGCGCGAGCCCGGCGAGCCGGATCGGCGGCTGAGCCATGACCGCGGGCAGCAGCCGCATGCGATACGCCTCGCGTTGTGCCCGCGACGTGAAGGCAGGCCCCTCAGGCCCACCACCGCCCGGCAACACGTCGTCCGGGAGGGCGAACGCCCGGCCGACCAGCGCCGCCAGCACCGTGGAACCACCCCGCCCATCCGCCATACGCAGCGCCGAACGCACCGCCTCGCGCCCGATCCAGAAGCCGCTGCCGTCGTCGCCGAGGAGCCACCCGTCACCGCCCGCGGTGGCGGTGCAGCGGCGGTCGGTGATGCGGGCCGCGACCGCGCCGGTACCGGCGACCAGGGCGAGGCCGTTCGCGGGGGCGCCGGGCGCGGAGGCGAAGGCGGCCTCGATGTCGCTGTAGACCTCGACCGATGCGGCGGCGATGCCCAACCGCCGCAGCGCCGAGGTGAGGGCGGAGTGGGCGTTGAGCCGGCCGGGCTCGTCATCGGCGGTCCGCGAAGCGCCCGCGAACCCGCCCGCCACGGCCACCACCCGGCCGCGCAGCCCTTCCGGCACGGCCTCCGCGACCGCCTCGGCGAGGTGGTCGGTGAGCTGAGGTACGGGGACGGTCAGGGCGTTGCCCGGTCCTGCCGCGCCCGCCCCTCGCGGGCGGCCGTCGCGTGCGTACGCCAGAACGGCGCGCGTACGTGTGCCGCCCGCGTCCAGGCCGACCACGAAATCCTGGTTCAAATCATTGTTCATTGGTGACCATGGTGGTTGATACATTCGCCGCAGACAAGGTCCGACGAGGGCCGACAGGTCCGAGGAGGCCTGACGTGTTCCGGCGGGCCAGACCAGGAGGAGGTACCCATCAACACTCCCACCGCGCCCGCAAACCCGCGCTTCGGCGTCAACTACACCCCCCGTCGCGGCTGGTTCCACTCCTGGCACGACTTCGACGCGGCGCACGCGCGCGAGGACCTGGCGCAGATAGCCGGCCTGGGCCTCGACCACGTACGGATCTTCCACCTCTGGCCGCTCCTCCAGCCCAACCGCACGCTCATCCGCACCGCCGCCGTCGACCAACTGGTGCGCCTGGTCGACCTGGCTGCCGAGGCCGGCCTCGACGTCCTCGTGGACGGCATTCAGGGCCACCTGTCCAGCTTCGACTTCTACCCGGAGTGGACCCGCAGCTGGCACCACCGCAATGTGTTCACCGACCCCGAGGCCATCGAGGCCCAGGCCGAACTGCTGAGGGTCCTGGGCCGCGCCCTCGCCGACCGCCCCAACCTCCTCGGCCTCCAGCTCGGCAACGAGCTCAACAACCTGGTCGAACACAACCCGGTCACCCCGGCCCAGGTGGACCACTACCTCGACACGCTGCTGACCGCCGCCCGCTCCGGACTGGGCGCAAAAGGCCTGGTCACCCACTCCGCATACGACGCCGCCTGGTACGGCGACGACCACCCCTTCACCCCCGAGGCCTCCGCCCGCAAGGGCGACCTGACCACCGTCCACCCCTGGGTGTTCTCCGCCGACTGCGCCCGCCGCTACGGCCCCCGCTCCCCGCAGGTACGGCACCTCGCCGAGTACGGAGTGGAACTCGCCAAGGCGTACGCCACCGAACCGGCCCGCCGCCCGGTCTGGGTCCAGGAGACCGGAGCGCCCGAGCCGCACATCCCCGCGCCCGACGCCCCGGATTTCGCCCGCGCGACCGTCCTCAACGCGGCCGACTGCACGGACCTGTGGGGCGTGACCTGGTGGTGCTCCCACGACGTGGACCGCTCCCTGACCGACTTCCCGGAACTGGAGTACACCCTGGGCCTCTTCGACTCCACGGGCCGGGCCAAGCCCATCGCCTCGGCTCTCGCCGACACGGTGGCGAAGCTGCGCACCGGGTCACACCCGGCGCAGCCTCGCGAGACCGCGCTGGTTCTGGACTGCACGCCGGCCACCCGGTCGGTGTCCGGCCCGGGGGGCGCGTACTTCGAGGAGTGGATGCGGCTGCGCATGGAAGGGCTCCGCCCGGCGGTGGTGCCGGCGGCGCGGGCGGATGACGCGGAGTACATGGCGGCACGGCGTATCAGCGAACTCATTCGGCTGCCGTGAACGCCCTCTATCGCAACCCCACCGCCCCCATAGAAGCCCGCGTCCGTGACCTGCTGGGCCGGATGACCCTGCGCGAGAAGGTCGGGCAGCTCAACCAGCGCATGTACGGCTGGGACGCCTACCGGCGCACTCCGTCAGGGTTCGAACTCACCGAGGCGCTGTACGCCGAAACCGAGCGCTTCGCCGGCCTCGGCGCCCTGTACGGACTGCTCCGAGCCGACGCCTGGTCAGGCGTTGACCACGCCACCGGAGCCGGCGCCGCGGACAGCGCGGCGCTCGCCGAGATGGTGCAGCGCCACGTCGTGGGCGAAAGCAGGCTCGGCATACCGGCCCTGTTCGTCGAGGAGGTCCCCCACGGTCACATGGCCCTGGACGGCACCGTCTTCCCGGTGAACCTGGCCGTTGGCGCCACCTGGGATCCAGAGCTGTACGAGCAGGCCGCGGCCCATGCGGCGGCCGAACTCCGGGCCCGTGGCGGCCACTTGGCGCTCGTCTCCGCACTGGACATCGCCCGTGACCCCCGCTGGGGCCGCACAGAGGAGTGCTTCGGCGAGGACCCGTACCTCGCGTCCCGTCTCACCGAGGCGCTCGTACGCGGCATGCAGGGGAACCCCGGCGATCTCTTCGCCCCCGACAAGGCCCCCGTCGTGCTGAAGCACTTCGCCGGCCAGGGCGCCACCATCGGCGGCCGCAACTCCGCCGAGTCCGAACTCGGCTCCCGCGAGCTGCACGAGATCCACCTCCCCGCCGCGAGGGCCGGCGTACGGGCCGGGGCCGCCGCCGTCATGGCCGCGTACAACGAGGTCGACGGGATGCCCTGCTCCGGCAACCGCGCCCTGCTGCACGACCTGCTCCGCCGCCGCTGGGGCTTCGAGGGGCTGGTCATGGCAGACGGGCTGGCCGTGGACCGGCTGGCCCGGATCACCGGCGACACGATCTCCGCGGGTGCGCTCGCCCTCAGTGCCGGTGTCGACCTGAGCCTGTGGGACGAGGGCTTCACGCACCTGGAGGAGGCCGTCGAGCGAGGGCTGGTGAGCGAGGAGTCCCTCAATGCCGCCGTCGCCCGAGTCCTGCGCCTGAAGTTCCGCCTCGGCCTCTTCGAACGCCCCTGTGCAGCAGACCGGTTGGCAACCGCTCCCACAACCCTCGCGGCCCTCGGCCGGGATCTGAGCACGGCCCTCGCCCGAGCCGCGGTCACCCTCCTCCACAACGACGGCGGCGTCCTCCCGATCCCCTCGACCGCGACCCGTATCGCCGTCCTGGGACCGCACGCCGCCACCACCGCGCACCAACTCGGCGACTACACGGCCCCGCAACGCCCCGGCACCGGCACGAGCGTGCTCGACGGGCTGCGGCGGCTCGCCCCGCCCGGGGTGGAGATCACCCACGCCCGCGGCTGCGCCCTCACCGGCGACGACACCTCCGGCGTACCCGAAGCCGTCGCCCTCGCCGACGCCGCGGACCTGGCCGTGCTCGTGCTCGGCGGCAGTAGTGCCCGTACCCCGGAGACCGGCTTCGCGGCCAACGGGGCGGCACAACAGACGGGTTCCGAGATGACCTGTGGCGAGGGCGTCGACCTCGCCGGGCTGCGGCTCGGCGAGGCGCAGTACGAGCTGTTGCGCGCCGCCTCGGTGACCGGCACCCCCGCCGTGGTGGTCCTGGTGCAGGGGCGCCCACACGCCGTCCCGGAGGCGGCGGACCTCACGGCGGCACTGCTCACCGTCTGGTATCCGGGCCCGTGGGGAGGAGATGCGATCGCCGAGGTCCTGCTCGGGCACGCGGAACCGGTCGGCCGGCTTCCCGTCTCCGTCCCGCGGTCGGCAGCCCAACTCCCCGTCTACTACAACCACAAGGACACCGAGTACGGCGCCTACGTGGACGACAGCGCCGAGCCGCTGTACTCCTTCGGGCACGGACTGTCGTACACGACCTTCGCGTACGGCCCGCCTCGTCTGTCGGGCCTGTCGGGGCACACCGTCGAGGTCGATGTCACCAACACGGGGGAGCGGCGGGGCCGTACCGTCGTCCAGCTGTACATACGGCGGCTGCTCACCCCCGTGTGGCCGCGCACCCTCGAACTACGCGCCTTCCGCTCCCTCGACCTCGCTCCCGGCGAGTGCCGTACCGTCACGTTCCCCCTCGGCGCCGACCAACTGGCCCAGGTCGGCGCCGACCTGGAGAGCGCCGTGCTGCCCGGCACGCTGGAGGTCCGGATCGCCGAGTCGGCGCGGGCCGCGCTGGACGCGGTACCCGTCCTGTTCCGCGTGGATCAGAACTTCACAGCTCCCGACGCGACGCCCTTGTAGAACCACCGTTGCGTGATGGCGAACAGCACGAGCACCGGAATCAGGGAGATCACCGACCCGGCCATCACCACCCGCTGGTCGTAGCCGAACGACGAGGTCTGCAGCCGGGCCAGTCCCAGCGTGAGGGTGAAGTTCTCCTCGGAGCGCAGCACGATCAGCGGCCACAGGAAGTCGTCCCAGGCGGCGATGAAGGTGTTGATGGCGACGACCGACATCGCACCGAAGGCGCTCGGAAGGTACAGAAGCCGGAAGCGCTGCCACTCTCCCGCCCCGTCGAGCATGGCCGAATCCTCGATCTCCCGGGGGACGGCGAGGAACGCGGCCCGCATGATGAGGACATTGATGGCGCCGACGAAGCCCGGGAGCCACACGCCCGCCAGGCTGTCCACCAGCCCCAGGTCCCTCACGCTGAGGAAGAGGGACACCATGATCGCCTCGAAGGGGAACATCATCGAGGCGACCAGCAGGACCCAGACCGCCTTTCGGCCCCGCCACGCCGGTTTGGAGAGCATGTAGCCGGCCAGGGTGGAGAACAGCAGCTGGCTGACGAGGGACAGCACCACCACGATCATGCTGTTCCTGATGTACGTCGCCACGGGCACCTGGTCGAAGACCTGTTGGTACGCCCGCAGCGTCGGCTCCTGGGGCAGGAGGGTGGCGTTCGCGCCGAAGACGTCCTCCGTCGTCCCCTTCAGCGAAGCCAGGAACTGCCACAGCAGCGGACCGACGGTGATCGCCAGCACGAAGAGCAGCAGGAGATAGCGGACCACGAGTTCGCGGGGGCGTCCGTAGTCCCGCCAGCGGAAGCGCCGCCGGGCGGGCCGCGGGGCGGCCGGGGTGCTCGGCGTGCTCGGGGCGGTCGGGGTGCTCGTGGTCATTCCTCATCCCCCCTGGTGAGGCGCTGCGCCAGCAGTGTGAGGCCCAAGGTCAGTGCGAACAGAGCGACGCTGACCGCGGCGCCGTACCCGGCGTTGCCGCTCAGCGGATCGAGCCCGACGTCGCGGATGTAGAAGGGCAGCGTGCGGGCCTGGCCGCCGGGGCCGCCTGTGGGGCTGCCGAGCATGTAGATCTCGGTGAACACGCGCAGCGAGCCGATGCCCGTCAGCACGCCGACCAGCAGCATCGTCTGACGCACGCCCGGCACGGTGATGTGCCAGAAGCGCCGGACAGCGCCCGCGCCGTCCATGGCCGCCGCCTCGTGCAGGTCCTGCGAGACGTTCCCCAGGGCGGCGAGGTAGAAGATCATGTACCAGCCGAGCCCCTTCCACAGAGTCAGGCCCATCGCGGACAGCAGGATCAGCCACGGATCGGACAGGAAGGGGATGGCCTCCCTGATCAGATGCGCCTTCTCCAGCCAGACGTTGACCAGTCCCTCGTCCTTGAGCAGCCACTGCCAGCTCAGTCCGACGACCACGCTGGAGGCGATCACCGGCGTGTAGAAGGCGGACCGGAAGAACCCGATGCCGGGCAGCTTCTTCTCCACCAGCACGGCGAGCAGCAGCGGCAGCAGCACCATCAGCGGCACCACGATCACCGCGTACAGCACGCTGTTGCGGGTCGCCAGCCAGAAGTCGTCGTCGCCGAGCATGCGGGTGTAGTTGGACAGCCCGACGAAGTTCGCCGCGCCGCCGAGCGGCTTGGCGTCGGTGAACGACAGCAGGAGGGTGTTGAGGAAGGGGAACACGCCGAAGCCCGCCGCGCACACGATGGCGGGGAGGGCCCACACCCAGGGCAGCCACCAGCGGCGGTACAGGGCGGCGCCGTTGGCGCCCGGCGCGGGCCCGGGCCGCAGTGCCCGGCCCAGACGCCGCAGACGGCCCGGGGCCGGGCCCGGTGCGGCGCTGCTCGCCCCACCTGGCCCGGCCGTCGGCTTCGCGGTCTGTGTCGCTGTCATCAACTGCCCTGCGTCAGCAGCTCGTTGGCCTTGTCCTGGGCGTCCTTGACCGCCTGTTCGGGGCTCTTCTTGCCCTGCATGGCCAGCTGCACCTGGGCCACGATCGCGTTCCGCTGCGGGTCGGAGAGGACGACCTCGTCAGCGGTGGCGGTCTTGAGCTGCTCGGCGACCACCTTGCGGGCCTCGGCGAAGGGGTCGTCTCCGGTCACCGTGGTGAAGAACGGGTCCTCCAGCGACTCGGTGGTCGTCGGGAAGATCACGACGTTCGGGTCCTTGCACCAGGCCGTCTGGTTCTCCGCGTTGGTGAGGAACTTCGCGAACGCCAGCGCGGTGGGTGCGTTCTTGCTGGTCGCGGGGACGGAGATGTACTGCGGGGCGCCGGTGGTGTGGCCGAGCTTGTCGAACGGGTACTGGCCGACGCCCGTCTTGTCGTAGACCGACGGGCTGTTCTGCTGCACGAAGCGCACGAAGCTGGGGTTCGTCGATCCGTAGGCCACCTGGCCGTTGCTGTAGGGCGTGGAGGGGTCGTCGCTGGACGACAGCGAGTCCTTCGGCATCGCGCCTCCCTGGTACAGCCTCTTCATCCAGGCGACCCACTCGGTGGTCCTGGGGTCGTCGGCGAAGACGAAGGACTTGCCGTCGTCGGAGTACACCTTGATGTCCATCTGCTGCCAGTCGGCCGGGATGCGCCAGATCGGGTTGGCCATCGTCGCGTAGTACTTGCCCTTGGCCGACTTGGCGATCTTCTCGTAGTCCTCGAACAACCCGAAGAGGGTCGTCGGCGGCTTCTCGGGGTCGATACCGGCCTTCTCCAGCATCTCGGTGTTGTACGTCAGGTTGATTCCGCCGGTGTACCAGGGCAGCACGGTGTGGATGTCCGAGCCGGAGGTGTCCTTGAGGGCGCTGGAGTCCCAGAACGCCTTCACGAAGGGCTTCGACGCCTCGGGGTCCTTCTCGTCGAGGTTGAGCAGGTAGCCGGACTTGGTGAGGGCAGTGGCGGTGACCTTGTTGAGGTTGATCACGTCGGGCAGCGTGCAGGCCTGCGCGTCCGCGACGTTCCGCTCGGTGAACTTGGCGTCGCCCGGGTCGTCGACCCACTTGACGGAGGTGCCGGGGTGTTCCTTCTCGAACGCCTTGATCACTCCGTTGAAGAACGTCCCGAAGTCTTTCTTCAAGTTGGTCGTCTGGAAGGTGATCTTGCCCTTGACGTCGCCGGTGAGCTTGCCGGAACCGACGTTGCCCTTGTCGACCTTGCAGCCGCCGGCGGTGGCCTCGCCGTCCCCGGAGCCTCCGGAGAGACCGCAGCCGGCCGCTGTCAGCGACAGGACGATGAGGCCGGCCAGGGATCCGGTGAGTCTTCTTGCGTGCATTTTTGCCCTCCTGCGACCAGGCTTCCGCTGGTTCAGCCGCTGGTTCAATTCACCAACTTGGACACTGATTGATGAAAATGTGGACCAAAATTCATCGGAGGTCAATGGGGCGACGTGTTGCTTTTGGGTTCCGGCTCGGGGTCGGGACCGGTACTTGTTCCCGACGCCCGATGCCGGTCAGTGCCGGTGCTCGTGGTCCGGGTGCGAGGGGTCGCCCGGGTGCTCGTGGCCGACGGCGTACACGACGCCGGTACGAGCCCCGTCGAGCCAGGCGAAGAAGGCACGACGGCCCGCCGCCCGTCGCAGCTCGCGGGCGATGCCCTCCCGCACCCGCCGGTACGGCAGGAAGTCGGCAGGCGCCGCCCCACCGAAGGGGTCGACCCCTCGCCGCAGGGCCTCCGGGGTGAGGAAGCGGTCCCGGTTGCGGTCGTAGTAGTCCCGTACCGCCGCTTCGGGGATGTCCTGCTCGTCGGTGAGACTGGCGAGCAGCGTGCGTGCAGCGGGGGAGTAGGCGAGTACCACTGCGACGATGCTGCCGAGTCCGGCGACGTCGGCCTCGGCCACGGCGAGCACCTGGTGGTGCGACGCGGGTTCGTCGGGAGGGCTCAACCCCCGCTCGGCGCAGGCGCGTTGCGCCAGCTCGTCCGCGACGGCCACCTGGGTCGCCCACCGCCGACGCTGCCGCTCCGCACGCGCCAGGCCCTCGGGACGCGCCTCGCGGTCACGCGGCGGTACGGCTTCCAGCAGGGCGTCCACGCGCTCCTCGGCGAGCGGTTCGCCGTGCACCAGGGCGGCGGCACCATGGGGCGGACGCGCGCGCGGATTTGCATGTGCGTGCCCCGTCACGGGGTCACCTCCAGCGGAACGGCCTCGGTGTAGGCGACGTTGCCGTGCCAGGCGACCTTCGCCAGCAGCCAGTACGAGCCCGGCGGCACCGCCCCGCCGTCCACCTCGATGACGCACTCCACCTGCTCCCCGGGCGCCACGGCGAACCCTTGGCAGCCGGGATCCACACCCGGCCAAGTGCCCCACGAGGAAACGGCCCACAGGGTGCCATTGATCGGACCACGGGTCGTGTTGCGCACGCTCACCGGAACCCGTGTCCGCTCACCCCTGCGCACCCGGATCCACTCAACTCCCAACTGCGCCACGAGAGTTGGACCGGTACGCCCGTCCGGCTCGCCCTCCTGAACCGCGCCTGGCACATCGAGGGCCACGACATCCTCGTACACCTGCCCGCCGTACGACAGCCGTGCCGCGAGCCAGTGCCGGCCGGGTACGGCATCAGGGGCGGGTGTCACCGTGCACTCCGCGAGGGTGAATCCACCGGGCCCCAGCGCGTACGGCAGCCGGTCGGGCTCGGCGAGCCAGCCGGGCGGTACGTGCAGGGTCACGTCGCCCGACACGGGTGCGTCGGTGAGCTCCGAGGCGACCCGCACGGTGGCGGTGACGGGCTGCCCGTCGACGGTGAGCGCACTCGGCGAGACGTACACGGTCACGGGCATGTTCCCGCGCGGCGCGGGCCCGCAGTTGTGCAGCCAGTACCGGGTCGGGACGGGTTCGGCGGGTTCGTACGCGGCGATCCCGGGCCCCTGCGTCGAGCCGGGGGAGCCGTCCCCGGGCGTCGCCAGGATCGTGGCGACCTCGAACCCGGTCAGCCCGACACCGAGGACACCGCCCTCCAGGACCAGTGGCTCCCCCGGCGTCTCCAGAACGTCGGCCCGCGAGCCGCCCGTCCAAGGCAACGGCCCGCGCACCCGCGCCGGCACCGGCCGGCCCGACACCTCGTGCATGCGCACCGCGACCCCACGCGCCGGGTCGGCCGGTGTCACGCTGCCCCGCGCCAGCGGGGAGCCGAGCGGCTTGAGGGCGTCGAGGAGTACTTGGCCCTCCGGCTCGAGCGCCAGCAGAGCCGTCCGCCTCGCGAGTACGGGGGCGCCCGCCGTCTGGCCGGCAGCCGCACGCAACCGCGCCGTGAGCGGATGGTTGAACTCATGGCCCGCCTGCGGGAGTTGCAGTTCGCGCCAGTCGCCCTCGCCGCCCATCACCGCGTACTCGAAGGTGTGGGACCAGCGCTGGAGCTGGAAGGACGAGCCGTCGGGGGTGGTGCGGCGGGGCGGGTCGATCCAGATGCCCGAGGGCCAGCCGGTGCAGGAGCGCATCAGGGACATGTAGAGGTCGCCGGAGGAGGTCACCACGCAGCCCGGCGTGCCGCGGTTGAGGACGGCGAAGCTGCGGCCGTCCCAGGCGTCACCCGGTGGCAGGGCCTCACCACCGCCCGCCGCGGTGGCCCGTACCGTCGCCTCCTCCAGGTCGGTCACCAGCTCGGCGACCGCCTTCGCGTCGTCCTCGGGGCGGGCGCCCGCCACCACGAGCAGCGGCAGCCGCTCCAGGTCACGGAGGTCCGCCCCCGGCACCCACTCCTCGCGCAGCCCCGCGCGCGGCGCGACCCACACCGCCGCCACACCCCGCTCGGCCAGTTGCCGCCGCAGCTCGCGCCCGGCGGCCGGGTCCCAGCCCAGCGCCTCGGCGACCACAGCGTTGCGGTCGGGGGCGCCGACGGCGATACGGATGTCGGGGAGGTTGGAGTCGACCTCCAGGTCGCCGTACCGAGGACCGTCCGCGACCGTCGAAGTCGCCGTGACGCCGGCGCGGACGAGGGCCGCAGCGAGCGGGGCCCCGAGCTCGCCGGCCTCCTCCCAGGAGCCGTAGATCAACTCGGCGACCCCGATCGCCCGGTGCCCGAGCAACGTGCCCGCGTCGTCCCGGAGTTCGGTCCGTGCGGTGGAGCCAAGCCCGAACCAAGTGTTGGCCGGATTGTCCAACGTCCAGGGGAACTGCTCGCTGTCGACGTCCACGAACCCGAACCCGCGCCCGATCACCGCGTCCGCCACCTCATGCACAGGCAGCCCACCCCGCACGTCCGACGGCCACCGCACGCGGATGAGCCGGTCGGCGCCGTCGTAACCGTCGATGGTGGTGGACACGTCGAGTCGCGCGATCCCCTCCCAGAGGCACAGCCGCTGGGTGTAGCGGAAGAGGCCGAGGTCCGCGGTGACCGTGACACGGGATCCGGCGGGCGAGTGTTCGACCCGTACGTCGGCGGTCACCTCGCGGCTGCGGGCGACGGTCGTACCGGTCGGGGTGAGATGCCAGGGGCCCTCGCCGAAACGCGGATGCCTCGGGTACTCCTCCTGCACGACCAGCTCGTTGCCGATGTCCCCGGCGCGCAGCAGATCCCGGCCGCCCTCCGCCATCGCGCGCAACCGGCTGACGCCCCCGCCGCGCGCCGGATCGACGGTCACCTCGTAGAAGTCGTTGCGGATGGTGGTTCCCTCGCCCGGCGTCCACCCGGCCACGGAGCCCTCGGCGAGTGGCAGGGCGCGCAGGCCCATGCCCGGCACCTGCGGTACGACGACGCGGAGTTGGCCGTCGTCGTCGCGTACGGCGGGCAGCGGCAGACCCGTGTCGTCGAGCGGTACGAGACCCGGGTCGGCCACAGAGAGCACGTCCCGCCGCTCCCGGGTCGCGGAGTTGAAGACGACCAAGTCCGCAGCGCCGCCGGGGAGTTGGGCGACCCGTCGGGCCAGTGCGTCGGTCGCGTCGGCGTGCACCGTCCCGGCCAGGTCGCACAACTCCCGCCAGCCCGTCAGCAGGTCTATATAGACCTGGTCGGACTCGGAGCCGGTGATGGCGTCGTGATGGGCGCCGTAGACCAGCTGCCGCCACGCCTTGTCGAGCGCCGCGTCCGGATATGGATGCCCGGTGACCATCGAAGCGAGCGTGGCCCACGCCTCCGCGTCGGCGAGCAGCGTCTCCCCGTACCGCTGCGCCTGCTTGGTGTCGATGTACGAGACGTCCTTGCCGGTGTAGACGGGGTTCATGTCCCGCGTCTGCGGCGAGGCCTTGCGGCCTTCCTCGTCGAGTTGCGCCCGTACGGCGGCGAAGAAGTCTCTCGGGATCGCGCTGACGAAGCGGGGCCAGACGTAACGGGCGTTCCAGTCCCGGTGGATGTCCATCACCCAACGGCACGGCGGCGCGTAGTCCCCTCCGACCGGCAGCAGCACATTGCGCGTGAGCGCCACCTGCTTGAGCCCCTTGAACAGCTTGTACGCGGCCTGCTCGGCCTTGGGCAGGGTGGGCGCGTTGTCGATCGCCCAGCCCGCCCCGTAGTGGTTGACCATGTACGCGGTCAGCAGCCCGCGCCCCGAGGGAGCGATCCAGGAGAACTCCGCCGGGAACTGCATCCGGTTCGGATCCCGCGGCTCCTCCCCGAAGACGGACAGCGTCGGACCCCACTGGTGGAAGGGCCCGCGTGCCCATGAGCTGGAGCTCAGCCCCGCGTCCGCCATCAGCCCGGGAAACTGGGGATCGTGCCCGAAGGCGTCCAGCTGCCAGGCGGTTTCGGGGGACGCGCCCATGATGGCTCGCTGGAAGCCGTCGCCGTACACGGCGTTGCGTACGGTCGCCTCGGCGCCGGTGAGGTTGGTGTTGGGCTCGTTGTACGTACCGCCCATGATCTCCACGCGACCGGTGCGGATCAGTTCGCGCAGAAAGGCGCGCTCCTCCGGGTAGGCGTCCCAGTACGGCTTGAGGTAGTCGATCTCCGCGAGCACGAAGGTGTACGCCGGATCGCGCCGCGCCAGGTCGCAGTGGGCCCGCACCAAGCTCATCCCGGACTGGCCGCGCGAGTCGAAGGTACGGGCCGGGAGTCCGCTCGTCGCGGGGTCGTCGGCGACGTCCCAGGTCTCGGTGTACGCGGCCTGGGTGTTCCACCAGACGGGGTCGTAGTGGAAGTGGCTGACCATGAACATGGTCCAGCCGGGCTCGGCGACCGTGAACTCACCGGCGTGGTGGGCGAGTTGGTCTCCTTGGTCTCCTTGCTCTCCGTCGGCGGCTGTCACCGTGATCTCGCGCCGTTCGCCGACGGGGAGTTCGGTGACCACGGGGATGTCGGCGCGTACGGTGCCGTCCTCGGCGGTGGTGGCCTCGGTCGCCCCGGTAACGCCGGGTCCCTCGACCGTGAGGCGTACGGTCCGGCCGGGGAGGTGGCTCAGCTCGACGGCGACCACTTGGCGCGGCTGCTCGGTGGTTCCGACGAAGAGCTCGGTCGACTCGACAGAGGTGACGCGCATGGGTCTCCTACGAGGGGGCTCGGCGGAGCCACATCCTGACACCGGGAGGTTGGTTCAAACAACCATGCATGCGCGTTGTTGGTGGTTTATCCATGCAGGGGGTGCCTGCGCGACCTCCGGTGCAGTACCGCGCCCCATAAGGGGCGCGGGGCTGTATCGATTTGCGGCTCCGCCGCGCGGGCGCGATCAGCCCCCAGGGACCCGCAGCCAAAATCACTGCCCAGCGGAGCGCCTAGCGGCTGCGGCGGGACTTCACGGCATGCTGCGGCGTGATGTGGTCGGTCAGCGCCAGCGACGCGCTCGCCCGCTGGTAGGAGAGCTGGGCGACCCGTACGTACAGGCAGTCGATGAGCACCAGCACCGAGTGGCGGCCGCCGATGCTGCCGGTGCGGAAGCTGGTCTCCGTGGTGGCGGAGATGAGACGGATGTCGGCGGCGCGGGCGAGCGGTGAGCGGGGGTCGGAGGTGATCGCCACGGTGGTGGCGCCGCGCTGCTTGGCCAGTTCGAAGGGCTCGAGGGTTTCCCGCGTCGATCCGGAGTGTGAGATGCCGATGGCGACGTCCGCCGGGGTGAGCAGGGCCGCGGAGGTGGCCGCGGCGTGCACCTCGGTCCAGCCGCGCACCGAGCAGCCGATGCGGAACAGCCGGGTCTCGGTCTCCTGTGCCACCGCGCCGCTGCCGCCGACGCCGTAGACGTCGATGCGGCGGGCGCGGGCGACGGCCTGGGCCGCGCGTTCCATCGCGTCGAGGTCGATCCGGTCGATGGTCTGCTGCACCGCGCGCAGGTCGGCGCTGCCCACGACCTGGACAACGCGTTCGAGGTCGTCGTCCGGGGAGATGTCCGGGCCGATCTCGGCGCTGCCCCAGTCGGAGGCCTCGCCGCGCCCGCGTTCCTGGGCGAGTTCGATCAGCAGATGCTGGTACGAGTCGAGCCCGATGGCGCGGCAGAAACGGGTCACCGTCGCCTGCGAGGTCCCGGTCCTGCGGCCCAGCTCGGCGGCCGAGGCGTGCGTGACGCTCGCCGGATCCTCCAGGATCAGCTCGCCCACCTTCCGCAGGGAGCCGGCCAGCCGGGGCAGCTCGGTGCGGATGAGTGAGGTGACGTCCGTCGGGGGCATCCGATCTCCTTGAAACTGGCCGCTGAGAAGGTAACAGCCACCGTACAACTCGGTTCTTGAAATTCAGGACCGGCGGGTACGGGGCTGTGAGTGGACGCTGCGGTGGATGTGATCGGGATGCGACTGCGGATGTTGCCCGTGGTTGCCCGCTGATCGAGAGGTGTGTTTTATTCATTCACGTACGGATGCATGCGATGGTGGTTTCAGCCACCGGTGGGGAGTCCCCCTTGTCTGTCGAGTCCGTGAACGGCGGCTCCGTGAGCGCCGACGGCTTCGCGCGCGAGAGCCTGGCTGTCCTTGAACGGGTCACCGGGTCCGCGCGCGGCGAGGTGCGGCGTGCCGCCGAGTTGATCGCCGACTGCGTGAGCGCGGACGGCGTCATCCAGGCCTTCGGTACCGGGCATTCCCAGGCCATCGTCCTGGAGGTCGCGGGCCGCGCCGGCGGCCTGGTGCCCACCAACCGGCTGAGCATCGCCGACCTCGTCCTGTACGGCGGCGAGGACCCCGGCGTCCTCGACGACCCGCTTCTGGAGCGCAAGTCCGGTGTCGCCCGACGGATTTACGACCTCGCCGCCCCACGCCCCGAGGACCTCTTCGTCATCATCTCCAACTCCGGCGTGAACAACGTGATCGTGGAGATGGCCCTGCACGCCAAGGAACAAGGCCACCGCCTCCTGGCCATCACCTCGGTCGCCCACACCCGCGCCGTCCCCGCCGCCCACCCCAGCGGCAAGA
This sequence comes from Streptomyces vastus, assembly GCF_039532825.1. NCBI lineage: Bacteria > Bacillati > Actinomycetota > Actinomycetes > Kitasatosporales > Streptomycetaceae > Streptomyces > Streptomyces vastus. Next base: position 54,097 of record NZ_BAAASJ010000021.1, on the reverse strand, counting down.
AGCTCGCCGACCTCGCCGACGTCGTCCTCGACAACGCCGCCCCACCCGGCGACGCCCTCCTCGAACTCCCCGACGGCGGCGCCGTATGCGCCCTGTCCACACTCACCGGCGTGATGCTGGTCCAGATGGCCGTCGCCGAGGCGACCTCGCTCCTCTTGACCGCCGGCCACCGCCCACCGGTCTACGTCTCGGCCAACGTCCCCGGCGGCTTCGAGAGCAACCTGGAACTGGAGAAGCACTACGCGGGGCGCATCCGCCGCACCGCGAGCTGAGCCGGAACGGCACGGCACCCGCGGCAACGGCCTCGCTCGAGGGTTCCGGCGCCGAGGTCGGGCTCGGCGGGGGTGATCGCCCCGCGTTGGGTCTCTGGGGGGCGTCGGGTTCAGCGCAGGTGGGCGATGAAGGTGCGCCAGGCGTGGGAGGTGAAGGTGATCACTGGGCCGGTAGGACGCTTGCTGTCGCGGACCGGCACGAGGGTGGGGATGTTGTCGGCGATCTCGACGCAGTCGTGTTCCGCGCCGCTGGCGGAAGCCTTCCGCCATATCGCCCCGGTGAGGTCACGTGCGTACAGCTCAGCCTTGGGGTCGGTCACTTCCGGTGGCCCTCTTCCAACTCGGCGATCCTCGCGAGCGAGTCCTCCACGGGAAGCGCCGTCGCACGGATGCGTTCGAAGGCCTTGGCGAAGGGCGTCGCGTCGTCGCCCTCAACGTACGTCGCGCCGCTGAGGTTTTCCAAGAGCACTACTGACGGCATGGGTTGGGGAAATCCGGTCAGGGTGAAGCCGCCCACCACACCGGGGTGCGCGGTGGAGTTCAGCGGCATCAACTGCACGGTGACGTTCGGCATTTCCGACACGTCGAGGAGCCGTCGGAGTTGCTCACGCATGGTGGCACTGGTCGCCTGACCAGCAGCCCCAGGCCGTGCATGGCCGGTCACGCGAAACGCGGCCGCGCGGAGGCCATCACGCCAAGGAGCGGGGGTGGTTCTGGTCGCGCCAGGCCCGAGGCGAGATTCCGTATGCCTGTTTGAACACCTTGCTGAAGTGCGTCGCGTCCACGAAGCCCCACCTTCGTCCTATCGCTGCGATGGTCCGCAGCCGCCCGTTCGGGCCGGCCAGCTCTCGTCGGCATGCGGCCAGGCGGCGTGTACGGATCCAGTCTCCGAGGCTGATGCCCGACCGGGACAGCACCGCGTAGAGATGACGTACGGAGATGCCGTGTGCGGCGGCGATCCGTGCCGCCGACAGATCGGGATCAGCCAGATGCTCCCGGAGGTATTGAGTGATCCGCAGGCTGAGTGTCGCCTCCAACGGTGCTCTGGCCAGGCTGGAGTTGCAGTGCTGGGACGTCAGGACGGCACGGAGGAGTTCGATGCTCGGGTCCACGACGGCGTCGGCGTGCACGCCCTGGTGCAATTCGTCGGTGACGGCCAGTTGGGAGAAGTAGGTGAAGGCGAGGCGCGCAACGGGGTTGTCGGATCCCAGCGGGACCGCGGTGATGTCGCGGAGCAACCGGTCGGGGAGCGCGAGTGCCGCGCGGGGGAAACGGATGAAGCGGTAGTCGACTCCCTCGTCGAAGAGATGTGTGTAGGGAGCGATCGATTCGTAGACGGCGAATTCCCCCGGCCTCAGCAGGCACTCGCGACCGTTCTGCACCACCACGCTGCTGCCCGTCATCTGAACACCGAGAGTGACGGCCGGCTCCTCGTCCTCCCGAGCGAGCCGCTCCGTGCGACGGAGGGCGACCGCGGTCGCCCGCGCCGAACAGATCCTGATGGGTCCCACGGTGCCGAGCCCTATGCGAACGGAGATGTCCTCAGCCACGGGACGGTGGTCGATATCGACCGCCACCATGGATTTCCACACCGCGTTGCGGACCACTTCCTCTCGGTCCCGCGGCGGTATGAACGCGGTGTCCAGGACCGGGCTCATGAGGCAGACCCTCGTCTGCGTCGGTCACCGAGCCGGCCTGACAGTACCTCGGCCCGTTCCCCCACAAGTCCCCCTCGACACGGACAGTTCCCGACATCAGTCTGGCGGGATTCCCTCTCGCTGTGCAACGGCTTCGACGGGCACGCGCAGGACCTTCACCTGATGCGGCGCCACCTTGAGGTGGTGCACCACTGACAAAGTTCCCTGCACGGATGACAAAGTCCGAAGCCCCCGATGACCCTAAGGTCCATGGGCGAGGCCAGAGAAGGGGGAGTCACATGTTCCGCACTACCGGCGCGTTGGTCGCCGCGGCGCTTGGTGCGTCGATCGTCATCACCCCGTCGTCCGCATCCGCAGCAAGCGATTGGGAGTGCTACGGCACCCAGGTCAAGCGCTGCGCCACCGTCTGGTGGGACGAGACCGCCGACACCTTCCGAGCGCGGGCGAAGATCACCGACGTCGCCGGTGGCGGCAGCTACCAGGTCAAGGTCACCAACGTGAAGCTTCTGCGCACCAGCAGCAGCGACTGGGTGACGGTGCGCTCCGCGAAGGATTACGACGGCTGGCATGGCACCGAGGACTTGGCCGGCACCAGCACCGTCAACCCGTGCAGCCGGCCACGGGAGAGTTTCAGCGTGGTGGCGACTTTCAGTTGGAAGGGTGCGTCCTCCGGCGAGAAGACCTGGCGTCCCAACCACGCGTGGGGCCATCTCTGCGACTGACCCGCCGAACGCGTCCGTCTCACGGGGCGTCACACACCCGCATCACGAGCCTTGTCCAGGCCATCCTCTGCCTGCATCACGCCAGCTCAGGCCGAGGATGGAAGAGGCTCACTGTGCGCGTCGACGACGAAACGCGTCGGGAAGCCGCTCTGGCATGTCCGGCTGTGTGGTCGGTCATTTCTCGAAACCATCGACCGTTCAAAGCTGCCGTATCGGACAGCTCTCGTTACCAGTGAGGTAGTAGTAGTGCACAAGGGACGTATCGTGTTCGCGGCTGCTCTGGCCACCATGGGGCTCGGGCTTTCGGCCTGCGCCGGCGACGAGGGAGGGCCGGTGGCGCAGGATTCGCCGGCGGCGTCAGCCCCGGCCTCGTCCGCGCCGAGCAGCGAGAGCCCGGCTGCCGACAGCGGCGACGACAGTGCCGCGCCGGCCGAGGGTGACGTCACCGCGCCGGGCACGGAACTCAAGGTCGGCGACAGGGCTGTCCTGCCCTTCGAGTACACGAGCGAGAAGAAGGGCACCATCGCCGTAACCGTCACGGCGATCGAGAAGGGCGCCGAGGCCGACATGGCCGCCTTCGGTGAGAAGGCCAAGGGAATGACGCCCTACTTCATCAAGATGAAGGTGGAGAACGTCGGCGGCACCGACCTGTCCTACGCGTCGCTGAAGCTGGACGGTGTGCTGGAAGGTGGCGCCGGGACGGGCGTCGTACTGTTCGGTGACATCCCGGGCAAGTGCGACCGCGAGAGCGCGCCCACCGAGTTCACCACCGAGGGTGCGTCGTACGAGACCTGCGCGCTCAGCGCCACGAAAAGCTCGCCCATCATCGGCGCCTCGTTCGACGAGGGCGACGCGTACCGCGACAGCCCGGTCGTCTGGACCAACTGAGAATCTGCGCCGGCCTGTACCTCGCCGGCCCGACCGCTGCAGCACCAACCGAATCACCGACGTCGTGAAGGCCGTCCTCACGCATCAACATGAGGTTGGAAATCGCTCAGTGATACCGGCGCTCACGTTCCAGTGGTGGCAATAGTGGGGCTGCTCCGCAGCGGGGCCGTCATTTACTCCTGGCGCAGCATCGTGGTGGCTGGGTACAAACAATTGGCTACCCAGTCCGCCACCCTCCTAGGGGAGAACACCGAGGTGCCATCACAGGCAGAGAGCGGTTCTGCGAACTGAAATTTTCTATGCGTCGTCGTCCCCCAGCAGAGCAAGGACGTTGCCGCACCATCAAGCCAGATAGGCACCGTTGAGGAAGATGCGACTCAGCATGTTCGGGTCTCGGTCATCGGCCGCCGGAATTGTCACCACCGGACTGCTGTCCGGGCTGCCGCCCGGAGGGATTCGAGCAGCCGCCGCCGAAATCCGCCCTATTTCTTGCTGAACTCCACGAATTCAGCCCATGCTGCCGGCTGCACACTCAGGTTGCCCCGGCTGCGGTCTTTCGTGTCACGGATCATGACCTTCTCAGGGTCGTTGTCTGCTACTTCGACGCAGCTGTCGGACCTCGTGTAGGAGCTGGTACGCCAGTTGGGTTCAATCATCAAGGCAGAGCCCCCTAGTCGGTTGGCATGCGGCCGAAGTGTTGGATGGCATTGAGGATGAGGTCTCGGACAGCGGCTCCGTAGACCGCTGACTGCTGCAAGAGGGCAAAGGCCTTGGCGTACATCTCGATCTCTCTGGGTTGGGATACGGAGAGTTCCGCAGAGTAGGTCTCAACGAGGACGAGCTTCTCATCGAACATCGAGAACGAGTTGCCAGGCCAGATTGCGGTCGGCGCGGACCGGCGGACGATGCCCAGGCTGAGGCGGGGAAGCCTCACCACGGCCAGGAGGCGGTCAAGCTGGCCCTTCATCACTTCCGGGCCCCCGAAGTTGGTGTAGAGGGCCTGTTCGCCGAGCAGGACATTGAAGATGCGGTCGCCCTGGTACAGGTACTGCTGACGTTCAAGCCGCTTCGCCACTGCCGCTTCGGCGTCGTCGGGAATCCCGTAGTAGCTGACGACCTGTTTGAAGACCTCGGAAGCGTACTCCGACGTCTGAAGCGTTCCCCAGACGACCGTGGGGTGCCAGATGCGGAACACCTTGGTCTTGCCGTACACCGGAATGGCTTGTTGCTGTCGCTTCTCCGCGCCTGTCTGAAGTAGCCGCCGCATCTCAAGCCACAGCTCGTCAACGTGACGGACTATCGCGATCAGGTCGCCGAGCTGGTCGCCCTGGCCCGTGGCCTCGCACCAGACACGGATGTCGTCCTCGCTGGGGCGCTGTTTGCCGTTCTCGATGCGGGAGACCTTGGACTCCTGCCACGCGGTGGCATGCGCGAATGCCCGGCCGCTGGAGAATCCGGCGTCCTTGCGGAAACCGCGCAGCCGGGCACCCAGCGCTTGCAGTGCCTCTTCTACTTGTGAGCTCACGGAACGGTTATGGCTTGTACTCGGGGTGCGGGACGGCAACGGTCCAGAGAAGGTTGCGCAGGTGGACGCACTCGGCCACGGTGTCCGGGTCTTCGACTACCTCTGAGCCAAGCACGCGGCCCTCAGAGTCGAAGTGGCCCACGGCAAGAAGCCGATCGTCGTACAGCCACCAGTCGTTGCCGTTGACTGAGCGGGAAGGCTGGTGGGGCGAAGGGGCCCACCTTCACGTCCCGGGCACAGCGTGAGGCGTATCGCATGCGGCTGCTGCCCGCCGTCATGGCAGAGCCACCGATCCGCCTCGCCGGGCTCGCACCGCTGGTGAGCGGGGCGGCCCGGGCACGGATGCCGTCGCCGAGGTGGCCTCCCTCCTCTTCCTCGCCGCCGGCCGCCGCCGTCCACCGGTGTACGTCTCGGCCGACGTCCCCGGCGGCTTCGAAAGCAACCTGGAGCTGGAGAAGCACTACGCCGGGCGCATCCGCCGCACCGCGAGCTGACGCCGGCTACTCCACCGGTACGGGTGTGAGCGCCACCGCGAGCGGATAGGCGCCGGTGGCCAGAGGCGACCCGGTGGTGCCCGACGAGGTGTCGACCGGTACCAGGACGTTTCCGTCGGCGGTGGTGACGTAGGCCTTGGCTCCGTTCCAGTCCAGGGCGACGTCGAAGGCGGACCTGCCGACCTTGATCGTGGTGCCGGGGGCGCCGGTGACCGTGTCGACGGGGGTGACGGTGTCGCCGGTACTGGGGCTGACCCACAAGGTCCGTCCGTCCGGGGACAGGGCGAGACCGTAGGCCTGGCCGGAGACCAGGAGCGTCGGCTCGGTTTCGTTGGTGGCCGTGTCGATCGGAGTGACCGTCGAACCACCGGAGTTGGACACGTACACCGTCCTGCCGTCGGGTGCGGCCACCACGTTGAAGGGGCGGGGGCCGACCGGGATGGGAGCACCGGCCTTCTGGGTGGCCAGGTCGATCGGCGTGACGGTGTTGTCGTGGATGTCGGCCACGTACAGCGTTCTGGCGTCAGGCGTGATCGCCATGTTCTCCGGGCCGGAGCCGACCGGGACGGGGGTGCCCGCCTGGAGGTCGGCGGTGTCCACCGGTTGGACCGTGTTGTCGGAGTAGTTGGCGACCCAGAGCGTACGGCCGTCCGGCGTGAGCGCGAGCCCGGCGGGAACGCGCCCCACGGTGACCGTGGCGGTGACCGTGCCGCGCGCCACATCGATGACGCTGACCGAGTTCGAGCCCTGGTTGGCGGCGTAGGCGGTACGCCCGTCCGCGCTGAGGATCACCTCACCGGGGTTGTCGCCCACCGAGATGTCGGTGTTCTTCCCGGAGTCCAGGTCGATCGAACTGACCGAAGCGCCGCTGAAGTTGGCCGTCAGCGCCCGGGGCGTGCCCGTGCCGTCACCGACCTGGACCGGGATCGCCCGGTCCAGGACGGCCGTGCCGTCCGCCGAGCCCGTCGCCACGACGGAGCGGACCCCGTCTGCGGCGCCGTCCCGCGCCGTGAAGGTGACGGTGGTGGAGGCGCTGCCTCCGGCGGGGACGGTCAGGGTGCCCTCGTCGGGTGCGGCGGTTACGCCGTCGGGCACGTCGAGCTTCCAGGAGACCGTCCGGGCGGACGTGGACCGCCTGTCGGTCAGAGCCAGGGTCACCGTCTCGGTCGTGCCGGGCTTCAGGGCGAGGGAACCGGGATCGAAGGAGATGTCGACGCCGGGGGCGGGCGCGTTCTCGACCACCGTCGTGTAGAGGAACTGGTCCATCACTCCCGGCGAGACCTGCTGGGGAATCGCGTCCAGCTCCTTGCGTTCGGCCCTGAGCTTCTTCCAGTACGTGGCGACCGCGTCGGCGTCGCCCCGCTTGTTCGCCAGGAGCAGGTCCACGGCCGTCTGTCCCGCTGTGCCGTAGCGGCCGAGCTTGTCCAGCCAGGCGGATGTCTCCGTCAGGAAGCCGGAGTTGTCGAGCCGGGCGCGCAGTTCGCGGGGCGTGGCGGCCATGTCGGAGAAGTACGCCCTGAGCGCCTCGGCGGCCTGGTCGAGGCCGCTGTCCTGCTCGTACGCCTTGCGGAAGGCGTCGATGAGCGGGGTGAGCGTGGGCGATTCGGTCGCGTCGAGCTGCGAGGAGTAGTTGTTCTCGGCGAAGATCCGCAGCCATTTCGCCGCCGCGGGTCCGCCGAGGTCGCGGACGGAGGCGAGGAAGGACGTACGGGGGTCGTAGGCGTCCGGGTTCCAGAGGTAGTCGGCGGAGGTGAACAGGGCGATCCGGCTCGCCTCGCCCTGGACCATGGGGTTGGCGGTCACTCCGGTTGCCGCCGCGGCCACTGCGGGTTCGCGTCCGGTGTAGGGGCCCAGGAGCAGGCGGCTGGTGACGTAGTCGTTGACCGGGTAGTTGTCCCAGATCAGGATCGGGTGGCCGTACACCTTGCGGGCCTGCTCGACCTGGTCGGCGGTGATGGTCGGCGCGATCACGCCGACGCCGGTCCACTCCACCACCACGGAAGGGTCCAGCTTCTCCCGGAGCGCCTTCTTATAGGGGGAGTCGGCGAGGTCGGAGTACTCGGTGGGGACCATTTCCAGCGGTTGCAGCCCGGAGTGCGTGGCGGAGAAGTCCTGCCACACCTGGTTGAGCAGCTGGGCCTGTGCCGTGCCCGCCGCGCCGCCACCGGTGCCGAACTCCTTCTCGTCGGCGTCGCAGTTCCACTTCGTGTAGCTGATGTCGTCGAGCGGGATCGCGAAGGAACGCACGCCGATGTCGTACAGCGAGTCGAACTTGGCGGTGAGGGCCTTGATGTCGGCGCCCGAGGAGTAGCAGACCGACAGTCCCGGCGACAGGGCGTAGGTGAAGCGGACGTGGTTGGCGTCGGCCCGGTCCACCAGCTCTTCGATCCGGGCCAGTTCGGCGGACGGGTAGGCGTCGCGCCACTTCGCCCGCAGGTACGGGTCGTCCTTGGGCGAGTAGACGTAGACGTTCTGCTTCGTACGGCCGTAGAAGTCCAGCTGGTTCAGCCGTTCGGCGTGCGACCAGGGAGTCCCGTAGAAACCCTCGATGACCCCGCGCAGCGCGGCTGCCGGCCAGTCCCGCACGGCCACTTCGGGGAGTACGGAACGCGATCCGCGCGTCTTGGTGACGAGCTGGCGCAGGGTCTGGGCCGCGTAGAACGTGCCGGTGGTGTCGACGCCGGACAAGGCGACGAGGGCCCGTCCGTCCTTGCGCCCGGACGCCAGGACGTAACCGCCCGAAGCCAGGCCGGTCGGCGGCTCGGCGCCCAGCCGTTTCAGTGCCTTCCCGGTGGCGCCGCTCTCGTCCGGGCCGCCCACGTAGACCGTGAGCCCGGCGGCGGGGGGCTTGTCACCGTCGCTCACGGTGATGATCTTGTCGGCTCCGGCATCGCGCAGAACGGACTCGACGAGCCCTCGGGCCGACGGGTCGGTCCGAGGGCCGACGACCTCCACGACCCGGTCGGGGACGGTGAGTCGACCCGAACCGGCCTTCATGTTCTGGGGAGTCGGCCACACCTTCGGAACGGCGCTCGGCGGCCGCTCCGCCGCGGACGACGACGGCGGGGCCGGCACCCCCGCGGCCGTCAGCAGCGCGGCGACCAGCATCGCCGGTCGCCGCGTCCGTCTCCTACCTCTGACACGAGTGGCTGAGAGCACGGGATCTCCTCGGTGGGTGAATGGACCCACCGAGTGATGCTAGAGATGCTGAATAGGACATTCAACGGTGCCTGTGGCCGGGACAGGGACTGGCTCAGGGCTTGCGAGCCACCGCCCCGTACATCGCGATGTCCTCGTCCCGGATGGGCTCCGAATCGGTGCCGTCCGGATGCCACTTGTGTACCTGCGTGATGCCCGGCTCGACCAGTTCGAGGCCCTCGAAGAACTCCTCGGCCTCCGGGAACGTACGCAGCCGCATGGGCATGTTGCGCGCCGCGTACTCGCGCGCGACCCGGCCCACCTCCTCGGGTGCGAACTCGGCGGTGCCGATGGACATCGCGAGGTAGCTGCCGGAGGGGAGCGGTTCGAGGAGGCGGCGGACGATGCCTACCGCGTCGTCCTCGTCGAGGACGAAGTGGACGATCGCGATGACCGTCAGCGCGACCGGCTTGGAGAGGTCGAGGGTGTCGCGGAACTCGGCGGAGTCGAGGATGGCCTCGGGGTGCTGGAAGTCGGCCTCGATGTACGACGTCTTCCCCTCGGGCGTGCTGGCCAGCAGGCCCTGGGAGAGGGTGAGGACGATGGGGTCGTTGTCCACGTAGACGACGCGGGACTCGGGGGCCACCGACTGGGCGATCTCGTGGAGGTTGGGGGAGGTGGGGATGCCGGTACCGATGTCGAGGAACTGGCGTATCCCGGCGTCCTTGGCCAGCCAGCGCACGGCACGGTTCATCCAGTCGCGATTGGCCCGCATGTGGATCGGCAGGGCGGGCCACTCGCGCGACATGGCGTCGCCCGCTTCCTTGTCGGCGGGGTAGTAGTCCTTTCCGCCGAGGATGTAGTCGTAGATACGCGCGGAGTGCGCGCTCTCGGTGTCGATTCGGTCGGCAGGCCATCCGTTGTCGGACAACGCGGCCCCTCCTATCAAGTCGTAGGTCAGCAAGGGTGATTCAGTCGGAGGTGATTCAGACGGAGGTGCTTCGGACTGAGGTGTTTGAGACAGGGTGCTTCAGACAGGGGTGTTTGAGGCCCGGGGTTGATCAGAGCAGGAAGTCGGCGTCGCCCGCCTTCACGCCCGTCAGGAAGCTCGTGATCTCGCGGTCGGTGAAGACCAGCGCCGGACCGGCAGGGTCGGTGGACTGACGCACCGCCACCCTTCCGTCGCCCAGCTTCTTCACTTCGAGGCAGGCGCCGCCCGCGTCGTCGCTCCACGGCTTGTGCCAGTCATGCGCGCCGAGATCACGGGCCGGCATGCCGTTGCGTATGTGGTGGTGGTGCACGTCAGAGCTCCTTGCGTATCGCACCGAGGAAAGCCTCGGTCCTGCTGGCGGGCGTCGACTGGGCGCCCAGCCGGTCCAGGGCCTCGCGATAGACCAGGACGTCGTCGGCCTTGTCGAGATACACAGCGCCCACCAGGCCGCTGAGATACACGATGTCGGGCAACTCCCTGGCCCTGAACCGGAAGAGATGGAAGGCGCCGGCCCGCATCGCCGGATGCGGACCGTTGCTGAACGGCATGATCTGTACCGTCACATGGGGCAGCGCGTTCAGCGTGATCAGGTGGTCGACCTGGGCGCGCATCACCTCGGGTCCTCCGACCGGCCACCTCAGCACCGTCTCGTCCATCACGATCCACACACGGGGCGGGTTCGGACGGGACAGCAGTTCCTGGCGCTGCATACGCAGCGCAACCCGGCGCTCCGTCGCCTCCTCCGAAGCGTGCGGATTGCCCGCGCCGAGCAGGGCACGCGCGTACGCCTCGGTCTGCAGCAGTCCGTGCACGAACTGCGCCTCGTACGCCCGGATCTGCAACGCCGCCTGTTCCAGGCTCAGATACGCGGCGAACCAGTCGGGCAGTACGTCACGGTAGGTGTGCCACCAGCCGCGCTTGTTGGCCTCGCGGACCGACTTCAGGAAGGTGTCGATCTCCTGCTGGTCCTTGACGCCGTAGACCTGGAGCAGCTTCTCGGCGTCCGCGAGCCTGAGCCGGGCCACCTTGGCGGACTCCATCCGGCGGATCGTGGAGTGGCTCACCCCGATCGCCGTGGCCGCCTGCTCGTACGTCAGGCCGGCCCGGTTGCGCAGCTCCTCGAGCTGCCTGCCGAGGATCATGCGCAGGACGGAAGGCGCGCCGCCCCAGTCGGTTTCCGAGGTCACGCCTTACCTCCTCACCCGTAGTCCGGGCCAACGCATCGCAGTCTGTCACGATCATCGGCGACTGGGGCGGCCTGCGCCCTACAAATTGCAATTTTCAACTTGCTGGTTGCGGGACGTTGTTGGCAGGTGTCACAGTGGTCGTACGCCCCGGGACGGTGAACGAAGGGGCGATGTAGCCCAGTTGGGGGATCAAGGGCCGCAACTCGGAGTGTTGTGCTCTGCAGACGAAAGGCGTACGGCGATGGTTTCGCCCTCCTTCCCTCAGTCCCTGGGCCGACTTTCCGGTGACGAACTCCTCCACAAAGCAGGCGTGTTCGGCCTGCCCGCCATCCCCGTCTCGGTGGCCGAGGCCCGCAGGAACGTGCGGCTGCTGCTGAGCGAGTGGGGCATCAGCCGCGAGACCTGTGACAACGCCGTGCTGGTCACCTCCGAGCTGGTCACCAACGCGCTCACGCACACGGAGAGCGATCTGATCGTGTGCAGACTCCGCACCTCGGGGGACCGGCTCCATGTCGAGGTCGAGGACCAGAACCGCAGCCGTACGCTCCCCGCGTGCAGACAGCCGAAGCCCGACGACCAAGGTGGTCGCGGGCTTCTGCTCGTCGACATGCTGAGCAGCGACTGGGGCGTCCGGGACGCACCCCACGGGTCCGGCCGCATCGTCTGGGCCGAACTGCCTGCGGAGTCGATGGAGGCGACGACACCGCCGGCGGTACCAGAGCCCCAGGACGGATCGGCCGACGCCCATGCAGCCGATCCGTCCTGGACGTGAATCAGCTGGTGCCCCGACTGCCCCGACTTCCAGACCGCCCGTCAGCCGTCCAGCGCCAGCAGCGCCCCTAGCAGCAGTACGCCTCCGGAGACCTGCCCACCGGCTGGTGTGGCAGGACGTGCGGCCGGCCTGAGGGCGGGGCACCCCTCCATACCCCCATGTCGTGTCAGACCCGTGCCGTACCTTGGCTGGATGGGGACGGGGAATGGGGGGAGTGCCGTGTCGGTGTCGGATACCGAGGCGTCTGTGTCGAGGGTCGTGCCGCCGTGGCGGCTGCTCCTCGGCTATGTGCGGCCGCATCGCTGGGCGCTGCTGGGCGGAGCAGTTCTGTCATTGATCACCGGGGCCACCGGGCTCGCGCTGCCGTTGGTTGCCCGCGGGCTGATCGACGATCTGCAGCACGACCGGGCCATCACCGGGGCGTTGCTGGCGATGTCCGCACTCGTGGTCGCCAATGCCGCGATCGGCGCGCTGGGCGGCTACGTACTGCGGTACACCGCCGAATCGGTGGTGCTCGGGGCGCGGCGCGCGCTGGTGTCGCATCTGCTGCGGCTGCGTATCGCCGCCGTCGACCGGAGCGAACCCGGCGATCTGATGGCCCGGATCACCTCCGACACCACACTGCTGCGCGAGGTCACCACGGATTCGCTGGTCGGTATCGGTACGGGCGGACTGACCCTGCTCGCCACGCTGGTGATGATGGGTCTGGTCGACCCGGTGCTGTTCGCCGTCACCCTGGGCGTGGTGGTCGGCGCGAGCGTGGTGATCGGGGTGATCGTGCCCCGTATCAACCGGGCCAGCAGACAGGCGCAGAACGCGGTCGGTGCGATGGGTGCCGCACTGGAGCGGATCCTGGGCGCGCTGCGTACCGTCAAGGCGTCCGGGGCCGAGCACCGTGAGGAGCAGGCCGTGCATGCCGCCGCCCAGGAGTCGTGGCGGCAGAGCGTGAAGGCCGCCAAGTGGTCGGCGCTGGCCGGGAACACGGCCGGTCTGTCGATTCAGGTAGCGTTCATCACCGTGCTCGCGGTGGGCGGGGCGCGGGTCGCGACGGGTGCCATCGACATCGGCACGCTGGTCGCCTTCCTGCTGTTCGTCTTCTATCTGATGTCGCCGATCCAGCAGGTCGTCGGCGCCGTCGCGCAGTACCAGACCGGTGCGGCGGCCCTGGCCCGGATCGAGGAGGCCCGGCAACTGCCCGCCGAGCCGGCGACCGAACCCGCGCCACTGCCCAGCCCCGGCGCCGAACCCGCCGCGGTCGCCTTCGAGAACGTCCGCTTCCGGTACGCCGACGACCTGCCGTACGTCCACCACGGCGTGACCTTCACCGTCCCGCCGCGCGGCATGACCGCCTTCGTCGGGCCGTCCGGCGCGGGCAAGACCACCGTCTTCTCCCTCATCGAGCGGTTCTACGACCCTGGAGAGGGCCGGATAACCCTGGACGGCCAGGACCTCGCGCACTGGGATGTGTCCAGGCTCCGCTCCGCCATCGGGTATGTGGAGCAGGACGCGCCCGTTCTCTCCGGCAGCCTCCGCGACAACCTCGTGCTCGGCAATCCCGACGCCGGGGAGGACGATCTGCTCCGTGCGCTGAAGACCACCCGTCTCGACGGTCTCGTCGACCGGCTGCCGAACGGCCTGGACACCCTTGTCGGTCACCGCGGCACCAAGCTCTCCGGTGGCGAGCGCCAGCGGGTCGCCATAGCCCGCGCTCTGCTGAGACGGCCCCGTCTGCTGCTGCTCGACGAGGCCACCAGCCAGCTCGACGCGGTCAACGAAGCGGCGCTGCGCGACACCGTCGCAGATGTCGCCCGTACGACCACGGTGTTGGTCGTCGCGCACCGGCTGTCCACGGTCACCATGGCCGACCGCATAGTCGTCATGGACGCGGGCGAGGTACGAGCCGTCGGCACCCACCGCGAACTCGTGACCGCCGACCCGCTCTACGCCGAACTCGCCGCCACCCAGTTCCTCGCGTCGGCCGACGCCTAAGCGCTCCGCTGGGAGGACGGTTCGAAGCTGCGGGTCCGTTGTGGCTTGTCGCTCCCCACTCTCGGCTTCGCTCGAGCGGGGGACCCCCATGAGCGGGGGACCCCCATGAGCGGGGGACCCAATCGCGGCGGAGCCGCATATTGATACAGCCCCGCGGGTGGGTGCAGGCGCGGCGAGTTCATGGAACGCATCCTTCAGCGAGGGGCCAACGCCGGGTAAGGCTGGACCTGACTGGACCTCGGCTCGCAGCTCCTGCCGTCCGCGCGGAAGGGCCGGACGAGAGCGGACCGAGCGGGGGAAAGCGGTCTCTTCCGGTCCTCGACTGGGCGGTCCGCAGGGGGATCCCGAGCGCTGATCGAGGGTTTTCCCCGTATCCGGAGGATCGCGGCCCCGCCTATTGTTCGAACACAGCTGACCCATGGGTCACCCCCATAAGGGTCGCTCGCGCCTGGCCGGCCACCGCGTCTTTCCGATCGCCCCCGTGTTTTCGATCGCACCCCCCGCCGCTTCGACGACGAAGCGATTCGAACGCTGCTCCGTTGCGTCGCGCTGGGCGCTCGCCCCGGAGCCGGCCCCCGAAAGGCACACACTCTTGCGTACTTCACGCTCTGCGAGACGGACCCTGATATCCGTCACCGCGATATCCGCGACGCTGCTGGCAGGCGCCGCCACCTCGGCCGCCGCCGTCCCCACCGGGCAGACCAAGGCTGCCGCCGCCGAGCAGGCCACGGCCGCAGCCTCCGCCGTGGCCGCCCCCGCCGAGCGGCTGATCGTCGGCTACAAGTCCGGCGCCAGTGAGGCCAAGTCGAACAAGGACGCCGCCGAAGACGCCGAGGCCAAGGGCAAGGACGCGGGCGAGGACCTCGACTTCCAGCGCCGCCTCGGCACCGGCGCCGCGCTCGTCGACCTGGGCAAGAAGCTCAGCAAGGCCGCGGTCGCCGACGTCGTCGCCGAGTACCAGGCCGACCCGCAGGTCGCGTACGTCGTACCGGACCGCCTCAACAAGCCCCTCGCGGACCCGAACGACACCGAGTACAGCAAGCAGTGGGACCTGTTCGAGACCACCGCGGGCATGCGCGTACCGGGCGCCTGGGACACCACCACGGGCAGCGGCGTCACCGTCGCCGTGATCGACACCGGCTACGTCACCCACTCCGACCTCGCCGCGAACATCGTCGGCGGCTACGACTTCATCGCCGACCCCGCGGTCGCGGTCGACGGCAACGGCCGCGACAGCAACCCGGCCGACCCGGGCGACTGGTACGCGGCCGGCGAGTGCGGGCAGTCGGCGGGCCAGAGCTCCTCCTGGCACGGCACCCACGTCGCGGGCACCATCGCCGCCGCCACCAACAACGGCAAGGGCGTCGCCGGCATCGCGTACAACGCGAAGATCTCCCCGGTGCGCGTCCTCGGCAAGTGCGGCGGCTACGACTCCGACATCATCGACGCCATCACCTGGGCGTCCGGCGGCACCGTCTCCGGCGTGCCCGCCAACACCAACGTCGCCAAGGTCATCAACATGAGCCTCGGCGGTGGCGGCGCCTGCACCAGCGCCACCCAGACCGCGATCAACAACGCCGTGAACCGCGGCACCACGGTCGTCGTCGCGGCGGGCAACAGCAACGCCAACGCCGCCAACTACTCCCCGGCGAGCTGCAACAACGTCATCTCCGTGGCCGCGCTCAACCGCGCCGGCTCCAGGACCTACTACTCCAACTTCGGTTCGACCGTGGACATCGCGGCCCCCGGCGGCGAGACCAGGACCACCACCGCCAACGGCATCCTGTCCACGCTGAACTCCGGTGCGCAGGGCCCGTCTTCGGAGTCGTACGCCTACTACCAGGGCACCAGCATGGCCGCCCCGCACATCGCGGGCCTCGCGGCGCTGGCCAAGTCGGCGAAGTCCTCACTCACCCCGGCCCAGATCGAGTCCGCGATCAAGACCAACTCGCGTGCTCTGCCCGGTACTTGCTCGGGCGGCTGTGGTGCGGGTCTGGCGGACGCGGCCAAGACGGTGCAGGCGGTGAGCGGGACCGACGGCTCCACGGGGGGCACCACCTTCACCAGCACCTCTGCCCTGTCCATCCCGGACAACGGCTCGGCCGTGGAGTCCCCGATCGCCGTCACCGGCCGGACGGGCACCGCGCCCTCGGCACTCCAGGTCGGCGTCGACATCACCCACACCTACCGCGGTGACCTGGTGCTCGACCTCATCGCCCCGGACGGGACGGCGTACCGCCTCAAGTCCAGCAGTTCGGACTCGGCCGACGACATCAAGACCACCTACACGGTCAACGCCTCCAGCGAGACCGCCAACGGCACGTGGAAGCTCCGCGTCCAGGATGTCGCCTCCGCCGACACCGGCAGGCTCAACAGCTGGAAACTGACCTTCTGAAGGGCCATGTGACGACCTGCTGCTGACCTTCCGGCAGCTACAGACCGCCACCCCCCACAGGGGCGGCCGACGCGAGCGGGCGTCGGCCGCCCCGCCCTTCGTTCCAGTCCTCCGCGTACGTCTGCGCCGCTACGGCGCGTCGTGGCAATAGCTCTTGGCGGAACGTGCACGTCCGCGACACGATGCCCGAATGAAGGGTGATCTGTTTTCCAGCGAGTACATGGTGCAGCCCGCCACCACCGTGGGCATGAGCGTGCAGAACGCCAAGTCGATCCGATACATGATCAACGGCGAAATGCTCGCGCGACAGGGGGCGATGATCGCCTACCGGGGAAACCTGCAGTTCGAGCGCAAGGGCCAGGGAGTCGGCGGCATGCTCAAGCGAGCCGTCACCGGGGAGGGGCTGCCGCTCATGGCGGTCCGCGGGCAGGGAGAGGCCTGGTTCGCGCAGGAGGCACAGAACTGTTTCATCGTGGACATCGACCCCGGTGACGTCTTCACCGTCAACGGCCGCAACGTCCTGTGCTTCGACGCCTCCCTGCAGTACGAGATCAAGACCGTGAAGGGCGCGGGCATGACCGGCGGCGGCCTGTTCAACAGCGTCTTCACCGGGCAGGGCAGGCTCGGCCTCGTCTGCGAGGGCAATCCGCTGGTCATCCCGGTCTCGCCGCAGTACCCGGTGTACGTCGACACGGACGCGATCGTCGGCTGGACCGCCAACCTCCAGACGTCCCTGCACCGTTCGCAGTCCATCGGCTCGATGCTGCGCGGCGGCTCGGGGGAGGCGGTGCAACTGGTGCTGCAGGGTGAGGGGTACGTGGTCGTACGCCCAAGTGAGGCGACGCCGCAAAAGCCTCAACAGCATTGACACGTACGGTCCTTACCACTGGGGCTCCGCCCCTGAGACCCCGCTGGGGGCTCCGCCCCCAGACCCCCATCGGCCTGGCGGCCTCGTCCTCAATCGCCGGAGGGGCTGATTTCCAGCCCCTCCGGCGATTGAGGAGCGGGGGTCCGGGGGCTGGCTCCCGAAAACGGGGTCCGGGGCGGAGCCCCGAGGGGGTCCAGGGGCGGAGCCTCCTGGTGGGGTCTGGGGCGAAGCTCCAAGGACGGGAATGGGTAAGGGCGGCGGGGGCGACACCCCCAGGCCTCAGCCCAGGCGCACGTCCTGCCACACCAGCCGGTGGTCCGACGTCGGAACCGTCGTGCCGCCGCCGACCAGCCGGTACAGCGGATCGTCCGACGTCGGCCAGAAGATGCCGTTCCCGACCGGGACGAGACCGTGCGACGGGATGACGTGGTCGACGCGGAGGTTGCCGGGGGCGTTGTCGTTGAAGTCGGCGGTGTCGTAAGCCGGGTTGCCGGTGTGGGAGGTGTTGGCGCCGCCCTGGAGGCGGGCCGCCTCTTCGCCGCCCGCGGCAGCGGGAGGCGTGGCGGGCAGGTTGACCGCCTTGTGGTCGAGGAGCTGAAGTACGGCCTTGTTGTAGCTGTCGCCGTCGTGCGGGTCCGCGTTCAGATCACCCGCGATCACAAAGCGCGCCCCGGGCCGCAGACCGCCCCGTACACCCTTGTCGTCGTAGAGGTACGCGCTGCGGCGGCGACCGCCGATGTAGTCCGCCCAGAGACGGATCTCATCGTGGTTGCGACGGCCGTTACGGTCCTCCGGGCCGTCGAACGTGGGCGGAGTCGGATGCGAGACAAGGAAGTGGACGGTGGAGGACCGGCCGGGGCCGAGCCGGACCGGCAGATCCCAGTGGCTCTTTGAGGAGAGCCGGAAAACAGCCCTGGCCGCCTCGCTGTAGTAACCCGGCGGCATGACGCTCCCGGGCATGTCCTTCCACAGGAAGTGCTGGAACGTACGGGCCGCCCGGACATCGATCGGGTACTTGGACAGCACGAGCATCCCGTACTGCCCCGGAAACCAGCCGTACCCGAACGCGTCCTGCCCGTACGCATCGGACCCCGGCGTGGTGACGGCACCGTTCTTGCCGTCGAAGTCCACCCCGGAGGCCACACCCGTATTCACGGGCGCGGTGAAGCGGAACGGATAACGGACCGGCTTCGCCCCGTTCTGACCGACGGCCAGGTAGTTGCGCAGGAACAGCCGGGCCGCCGCGCCGTCCTCGTCGTAGTCGAACTCGTTGATCAGCAGAACATCGGGGTCGACACGCTGAATCGTCTCGGCGGCGTTCCGCGCCTGCTGATTGTCCGGCGTGGACAGATCCGCGACGAGGGCGCCCTGAGTGCCGCGGTTCAGCGAGGCGTTGAACGTGGCGAAACGGACGCTCCGTCGGTACGAGCCCGCGGACGCGGCGGACGCGTCCGCACTGAATGCCGCCGTACCGGCCAGTGCGGCTGAGGCGAGACCGGCGAGGGCGGCACGGCGCGAGAACGGTGGACGTTGCGGTCTGGGGTGGTTCATCGGGGCTCCGGAGGAGGAGGGGGAATGCGTGAACTCCCGTAGTCTCTGCGCGTAGATGTCGCTGCCACAAGGGGGTTGGGAGGAGTCGCGGCTGACGGTGAAGCAGGCGCGTCGTACCGTCGACACCACGGTGTACGGCCGCCAAATACCGCCCGAGCCACCGTCAAAGTCACTGCTGCCCGTACGACCGACCAGGCCCGGGAAAAGAACTGGCCCCGCACCCGCCCGCAGGCGACGATGGCCCCATGCTCAGCACCCTGCTCGCCTTCCTCGGCGCCTGTCTGCTCATCGCCGCCTCGCCCGGCCCGAGCACCGTACTGATCATCAAGCAGTCGATCCGCAGCAGACGTTCCGGCTTCCTGACCGTGCTCGGCAACGAAACCGGTGTCTTCGTCTGGGGGATCTTCGCGGCGTTCGGGTTGACGGCGCTGCTGGCGGCATCGGAAGTGGCGTACGACGTGATGCGCATCGTCGGCGCCGTCGTGCTCGTCGTCTTCGGTGTGCAGACGCTGTGGCAGTCGCGGCACGCCAAGGGCGCGGCGGACGCGGACGGAGAGGAAGCCGTCGAGAAGAGCGGCTGGTCCTCCTACCGGGGCGGGCTGCTGCTCAATCTCGCCAACCCGAAGGCGGCCATCTTCGCCATGTCCTTCCTCCCGCAATTCGTGCCGGAGGGAGCATCGCATCTGCCCGCCATGGTGGGGCTCGCCGCACTCTGGGCGGTCTTCGAGGTCGGCTACTACGGCCTGTACGTGTGGTTCGTGGGACGGATGAAGACGGTGCTGTCCCGTGCCGGGGTGCGGCGCAGACTGGAGCAGGTTTCCGGAGGCGTACTGCTGCTTCTGGGTGCGCGGCTGGCACTGGAGAGCTGATTCCGTCGTCGGGTGGCCGCTCCCGGGGCCCCGGAAAGTGCTGTTCACCGGCTCGCGTCGCCCCCGCTGTCCGGGCAGGATGCTGACCGTAGCCCTTTTGACCTACGGAAACCGGGACACCGAACGGCGACGGCGCGACCATGACCCAGGCAACGACACCCACCGCGGACACCGTGCGACGCCTCGTCCGCTCCCTGCTCCCGGACGGCGGCAGATCCGACATCCGGCCCGTCGGCACCGGCGCGGAGCCCGCCACCTGGTACGTCGGCACACGCCATGTGCTGCGCCTCGCCCCGGACCGCGAGGCCTCCGTAGGCCAGCGACGCGAGCTTCGCCTGCGGGACGTGGTGCGCCCGTACCTGCCGGCAGCCGTCCCGGCGAGCATCGCGCACGGCGAGTGGGCGAGCGGTCTGACGTACACGCTCGACACCCTGATTCCCGGCGGCTCCGGCGAGCGGCACGACGTCTCCGCCGTGGGGGAGGCCGATCTGGCGGGGCTGCTCACCGGGCTGCGCGAAGTGCCCGTACGCCAGGCCGAGGCTCTCGGGGTTCCCCGTGCCGCGCCCCGCTCCCTGGAGGGGCTGCGTACCGCCGCCGCACGGGCCGCCGAACAGCTCGGCGCGGCCGACGAGTTCGACGCCGCGCGGCTCCACCAGCTCACCGCGCCCGCCGCCGTGCAGCTAGGGGCGCAGCCCGGGGCCGCCGTTCTCGTCCACCACGGCCTTACGGGGGATCGACTCGTGGTGAGCGCCGACGGGCGCGTACGCGGCGTCCTCGGCTGGGCCGACGCCCTGGTCGGCGACCCTGCCGAGGACATCGCCGGTCTCGCCCGCGCCGTCGGTGCTCCCGCAGCCGTCCGCGCGGCGACCCTCGCCGGATACGGCGCCCGACCCTGCCTGCGCGGCCTGTGGCTGGCCCGCTGCGACGCCCTGATCCGCCTCGCCGACCGCCTCCGGGGGCACGGCAGCGACCCGCTGCCACCGCTGCGCTCCCAGCTGGACCGCGCGTGGGAGGCGATCCTCCTCGAACGGGTCACGGAGCTGCGGGACGAGGACTGACCGCTCCGGCGTCAGCTCGCACTCCCGCATCGGCATCACTGATCATTCGTGCGTCAGTGTCACTGATCCCTCCCGGGTGAGCGCCACGGATCACTCCCGCGTCAGCGCTCACCAACGCGTAAGCAGCAGCACCGCATCACTCCTGCGTCAGCACCACGCACGACTCGCCCGGCAGGCTCAACAGCCCGTCCCCGCCCGGCACTTCGACCGGCTCCCACGCCGCCAGCATGCGCACGCGAGCCGTCCCGAGAGGGATCGACGCGGTCTCCTTGCCGAGGTTCACGGCCACCCGGACGTCACCCCGGCGGAACGCCAGCCACCGGCCCTCCTCGTCGTAGGCGACCTTGACGTCCGAGAGGTCGGGGTCCGTGAGATCCGCCTGGTCGTGCCGGAGGGCGATGAGTTCGCGGTACCAGGCGAGCACGCGCGCGTGGGGCTCGTTCTCCGGCTCGGACCAGTCCAGGCAGGAGCGGTCACGCGTCGCCGGGTCCTGAGGATCGGGGACGTCCTCCTCGGCCCAGCCGTGCGCCGCGAACTCCCGGCGCCTGCCCCGGCGTACGGCCTCGGCCAGCTCGGGGTCCGTGTGGTCGGTGAAGAACTGCCAGGGCGTGCCCGCCGCCCACTCCTCGCCCATGAACAGCATCGGCGTGAACGGCCCGGTGAGCGTCAGCGCCGCCGCGCAGGCGAGCAGGCCGGGGGAGAGGGTGGCGGAGAGCCGGCCGCCCTGGGCGCGGTTGCCGACCTGGTCATGGGTCTGTGAGTAGCCGAGAAGGCGGTGTGAGGAGACGCGCGTACGGTCCAGGGGGCGGCCGTGGCGCCGGCCGCGGAAGCTGGAGTATGTGCCGTCGTGGAAGAAGCCGCCCGTGAGCGTTTTCGCGAGTGCCGCGAGCGGGGCCCGGGCGAAGTCCTCGTAGTAACCCTGCGACTCACCGGTCAGCGTGGTGTGCAGGGCGTGGTGGAAGTCGTCGTTCCACTGCGCGTGCAGACCGAGCCCGTTCTCCTTGCGGGCCGTGATCAGCCGCGGATCGGCCAGATCGGACTCGGCGACGAGGAACAGCGGCCGGTCCAGGTCGACGGAGAGCGCGTCCACGGAGGCCGACAGCTCCTCGAGGAAATGGTACGCGCGCGTGTCCCGCAGCGCGTGCACGGCGTCGAGCCGCAGCCCGTCGATCCGGTAGTCGCGCAGCCAGGCCAGGGCGCTGTCCAGCAGATACGCGCGCACCTCGTCCGAACCGGGCGCGTCCAGGTTGACGGCGGCACCCCAGGGTGTGTGGTGCGTGTCCGTCAAGTACGGGCCGAACGCGGGCAGATGGTTGCCGGACGGGCCGAAATGGTTGTGCACGACGTCCAGGACGACACCGAGCCCGAGCTCGTGTGCCCGGTCGACAAATCGTTTCAGCGCCTCGGGGCCGCCGTACGGCTCGTGCACCGCCCACAGTGAGACGCCCTCGTACCCCCAGCCGTGCTGCCCCGGGAACGGGCACAGCGGCATCAACTCGACGTGCGTGACCCCCAGTTCCGCGAGATGCCCGAGCCGCTCGGCAGCCGCGTCCAGGGTGCCCTCGCGCGTGTACGTGCCCACATGCAGCTCGTACAGCACCGCGCCCGGCAGCCCGCGTCCGGCCCACTCGGCGCGCCACGCGTACCGCTCGTGATCGACCACCGCGCTCAGCCCGTCGGGCCCGTCGGGCTGCCGCCGCGAGCGCGGATCGGGCCGTACGGGACCGTCGTCCACCGCGAACCCGTACCGCGTGCCGTCCTCGGCCTGCGCCTCACCCGTCCACCACCCCGCGCGGTCCGGAGCGCGCTCCATCGTCTGTGTGCCGCCCGCGCAGTGGAGCGTCATACGGCCGGCCTGTGGTGCCCACACCTCGAACTGCACGGACGGTTCTCCCTCGTCTGCTCACGGTGATCTCGCCGGTCCCATGGTGCGTCACACGAGATCAGTCGCGCGGCTGAAACCGCTCGAACGAAGGATTGAACCCGCATCGGTCGCAGTACCGGACCAGAGCCGAACCAGAGGTGTACCAAGTTCCCCGCTAGTTCCTCGTTTTCTGGACACCTTGGCGCCGCTGACCGACAATCACCAGCGTGACGTCGTCTTTCGAGTTCCACACCTATCCCGCCGCGCGGCTGTCGGACGCCGAGCGCGACAGGGCGTTGAGTGTGCTCCGAGAGGGCGCCGTCCTGGGCCGGATCTCCCACAACACGTTCGTCCAACGGATGGAACTCGCGCTCGCCGCCCGCACCTCCGACGAACTCGCCGCGCTCACCGCCGACCTGCGCACGGAGAGCCGTGTCTCGCGTCTGCTGTTCGGCGCCGTGGAGTCGGTCTCCGGATTCACCGTACGGCTGCGCAGGGCCTGGCAGGCCGAGAAGCTCCCCAAGTTGCTGCTGCCCCGCCCCGACAGCCCGTACCCGCTGCGCATCGGCCGCGACCCGGCCAGTGGGCTCAGGCTCAGCCATGAGACGGTCTCCCGCGTGCACGCCGAACTGACCCGCCAGGGCGGCCTGTGGGTGCTGCGCGACCTCGGCTCGACCAACGGCACCGCCGTGAACGGGCGGCGGGTGATCGGCGCCGCCGTGGTCCAGTCCGGCGATCAGGTCAGCTTCGGGCGCATGACGTTCCGGCTCGCCACGGACTGACGCCTCCTGGCCGGCGGGCGGAACCGTCGCGTCCGGGCAATCGGCCCACGAAGGCCGAACATCCTGCTCGTACGGCGGTGTTGACGTACCCGCGCGATCGTGACTCACTGTGCGTACACCATCCACAGCAAGTGAACCGACGGCTACTCGCAGCGGAGGTAAGACCCTGCCGCAACTCCTCCGCTACCCGTCCGTGGACGAGCTGCGCGTCCGGGCGGCGGCACTCGTCCAGCGTCACCCGAAGGACGCCCGGCTGCGCCGGGTGGGCACCTCACGCTCCGGCCTCCCGATGTGGCTGCTGTCCGTCGGACACGGCAGCCGTCAGGCCCTCGTCGTCGCGGGCCCGCACGCCAACGAGCCCGTGGGCGGCGCCACCGCCCTGCGCCTTGCCGAACGGGCGCTGGCCGACCCCCGGTTGTGCGAGGGCGCCGACGCGACCTGGAACCTGCTGCTGTGCCTCGACCCGGACGGCGCGCGCCGCAACGAGGGCTGGCTGTCAGGCCCGTACACCCTCGGCCACTACTTCCGGCACTTCTTCAGACCCGGCTTCCGTGAGCAGCCCGAGTGGCTGCCCGACGGCGCGGACGGCGCCGCCCTGCCGGAGACCCGCGCCCTGCTCGACCTCCAGGACGAACTGCGGCCCTTCTTCCAGTGCTCCCTGCACGGCGTCGACGTGGGCGGCGGTTTCGTCGAGCTGACCCGCGAACTGCCCGGCCTCGCCCCGCGCCTGGCCCACACCGCGGCCCGCCTGGGCATCCCCCTCGAACTCGGGCCGTACGACACGCTGTACTGGCCCACCCTGGGGCCCGCCGTCTACCGCATCCCGCCCCCGCGGCGCGCGGACCTGGCCGCCGCCATCACGGAGGCGGCGGTCGAGTCCACCTGGTTCCACCCGCACCCGTACGGCACGGTGACCGCGGTCGTCGAGGCCCCCATGTGGGGCGTACGGGCCGTGGGGGACGCCTCGCCGTCCGCCGACGCCGACGGGGCGCTGAGGACCGTGAGCCGCACGCTGCGCCGCGACACCCGGCTTCTGCAGGCGCTGCTGACGCGGATCCGCCCCGGCCTCGGCACGGCAGCGGACACGGCCTCCCTGCTCGCACCGGTCGACGACTATTTACTGGTCTGCCCCGGCCTCGCCGACTCCTGGGACCCCGACACGGAAACCGACGACGGCACGCACCCCCTGCCGCCGCTCGACACCGCCCGGCTGACCGCCCTGCGCATCTCCGCGCGGCGGATAGCGCTGCGCACGGCGGGTCTGCTGCACCAGCTCGTGACGCACGCCGGACACGATCCGTCCGGCGCGCTGCCGGACCTCGACCGGCTGATCGACGCGTGGTGCGCGGACTACCACGACGGGTACCAGGCGCGTTGGATTCCCGTCGCGCGACAGGTCGAGTACCAGGCGCGGGTGGTGCTCCACGCCTTTGAGCTGGCGGGTCGCCGGGCACCGCTTTCCCGACCCGGCGCCAGTACGGTCGGCACGAGCCCGGCGAAGGCCGAAGTGCCCTTCGAATGAGCGCGCGCTCGGCTGGAATGGTTCGAAGCCGCGGGTCCGTTGTGGCTTGTCGCTCCCCACTCTCGGCTTCGCTCAAGCGGGGGGACCTCCATGAGCGGGGGGACCCCCGTCGCGGCGGAGCCGCATATTGATACAGCCCCGCTCCCCTAAGAGGCCTGCGGCCTCCTTTAGTGGCGCGGCGCCTACTCCGCGCGCTCCCGTGCGTGGTGTGCCGCCGCCACGACCGTGCGGCTCTGGTGCTCCACCTGGTGCTCCAGCGGTACCCAGCGGGCGCGGAAGCGTTCGGCGAAGGCCTCGCTCCAGGAGGCGACCAGGTGTTCCAGGTGCGGTGCCGCCCGGTCGTCGGCCTCCTGGAGGACGCGCAGCAGCATCGCGGCGGCCCGCAGCGGGAGCCGGCGGCCGAAGGCGTCCACGCTGCCCACGTACGCCCTCGTCGTCTCCGCCGGAGGATGCTGGGCCCAGTCGCCGGCCAGCCCCGGGACCAGCTCCAGGGCCCACTTCGTGGCTCGCAGCAACGGCCCGTCGGGGCCCGGCAGGCGGGGCAGGGCCTCGGTGAGGACGCCCTCCACCTGGAGCGAGTCCCGCAGCAGCCGGCGCGCCAGATGCCGCATCGCCGCATCCGGCGCCGGATGTGGCGCAGGGTCGTCCACGAGGTCGCTGGCCCACATCGGCACTTCGACGACCGCGGTCAGACCGCCGTACCGATGGGCGTGGTACCAGGTGCTGTGCCGGACATCGTCCGGGATGCTCGGGTACGGCGCGTCCGAGCCCGGCTCGGGCATCACATGCACCCCGGGCCCGGAGGCAGGCCAGCCCGCCGCGTCCGAGGCCCCCGTCTCCACCGGAATGTGCAGCTCGGCCGCTGACTTGGCGAACGGCTCCGCCAGCCCCGGCACGTCCTTCGTCAACTGCACCCAGCTACCGCCCAGGTCCGTCCCATGGAGCGTCGCCTGGAGATAGGGACGCAGCTCGTCGATGACCCTCGTGAGGGCACGCGTCTCGGGCGGCAGCCGATCGGGCGGCAGCACGGACGGCGACCACTCCGGCTGCTCGGGTCCGGCGGGACGGAAGAACCCGAGGTGGTAGTCGAGCAGGGTCCTTGGTGCCGGAGTCTCATGAAGACTCGCCCCGTCCGGATCCGCACAGAGCAGGAAATGCCACGAGGTGTCGGCTCTCAACTGCCGCTCGTACAAGACCCGTTCGGCCAGCGCCAGCAGAGTGGAACCCCCGGTGGGCTCATTGGCATGAGCCCCCGCGACCACCAGCACGGCCCGCTCGGCATGCCCCAGCGACAGCAGATGCAGCGGTCGTCCCGCCCGCGAGACCCCGACCTGCTCAAGGGAACACAGCCATGGCCGCTGAGCCGCCAACGCCCGGGCGGACGCGACGATTTCGGTCACACTGGGGTAGCGCAGCTCCGGCAGGAGACTCACCCCCGTCTTGGACCGCCCGGCGTCGCCATCCGCAGTACTCCACGGACTGGATGAACTGTCAAGGAGGTGGCCTCAGGCGTGCAGGAGTGTTAACGGCGCTGACATCAAGCACGCGAGCCCTCGGGATCGCTCACCCTCTCCAGGAGCACCACGGGCAACGGCTCGAAAAGCTCCTCCACGCGCGCGTGCCCCGTGAACTCCCGTCCGGGAGTGAGCAGATCGGCCCACCGGCCTGCGGGCAGTGGCAGCACCGTGTCGCGCCAGCCGCCCGCCTCCTCCAGACGCAGGGACAGGCGGGTGACGGCGGTCATCGCCTCCCCGGAGCGTACAAAGGCCACGCAGTGCGCGGCGGCCGGGCCCTCCGCGTCGAGCGGGGTGTACGTCGCCGACTCGCCGAAGACAGCGGGGCGTTCCCTGCGCAGTCGCAGCGCGGTCGCGGTCAGCGCGGCCTTCTCGGCGGACAGGCCGTCCGACTCCTTCGGCGGGAAGTGGGCCGGGCGCCGGTTGTCCGGGTCCACGAGTGCCCGGTACTCGACCTCCGTGCCCTGGTAGACGTCCGGCACGCCCGGCATCGTCAGCTGGACGAGGGCGGCCCCTAGGACGTTCACCCGCACATGGGGCTCCAGGACGGCCCTGAACTCGGCCGCACGCCGCCCAGGTGCCCCGCAGGGCCCCGCCCTGAGGAACGCGGCGACAGAGGCCTCGTACGCGGGATCCTGCTCCGTCCACGAGGTGAACAGGCCGGCCTCCCGGACGTGCTTCAACAAGGCGCCCTGGAGCCGGTCCTCGGCCGCGGGCCCGAGACCGACCGCCGTCTGCCACGCCGCCCACGCCACCTGGGGATCCGGCGCGCCCACCCCGTCGACCGCCGTCTGCCCGGTCACCTCGGCCAGCAGGTCGGCCCAGCGCAGAGGGCACTGGGTGAGTACGGAGATCGCCGCCCGCACATCGGCGCTGCGCTTGGTGTCGTGGGTGGACAGCACGGTGCCTGTGGCGGGCCAGTCACGCTGCACGCGCGCGCAGTACGCGTGGAAGTCCTCCGGGGGCACGGCGGGGAACTCGGGCTCGCCGCCCACCTCGTTCGCCGAGAGGACGGGTACGTACCGGTAGAACGCCGTGTCCTCCATGGACTTGGCCCGCAGCGCCGACGCGGTCTGCGCGAACCGGGCCCGGAACCCCTCGCGCCCGGGCCCGTCACCGGTCCGGCCGAGCACCAGGTCCCGTACGGCGTCCACCGCGTGGGCCTCCTCGGGCACCGTGAAGGCCCCGCGCGCCTCGTGTGCGGCCTCCTCGGTGACGACCGCGGCGGCGTCCCCGGAGGCGTACGGCCGGTAGACCTGGAGTCGTACGAGGAGTTCGCGCAGCGCGGTGCCCAGGGCCCAGGGGGCGTGGTCGCGCAGCGCCGGGTCCGGGGACGTACGGCACAGGCGGTCGGCCTCGCGGGTCAGGCGGTCGATCTCGGTGGCCAGCTCGTGATGGACCACCTTGTACGCGGCCCGCCGCACCGTCGCCTCCCAGACGCCGCCACGGTCGGCCTGGGGCGCCGCGAACCGCCGGTACTGGCCGAGGAGTTCGCCCGCGCCCGCCGGGTCCGTGAAGAGTCCGTCGATGTGCCGCAGCGCGTCATAGCCGGTGGTGCCCGCGACCGGCCAGGCGGCGGGCAGCGGTTCGCCCTCCGCGAGGATCTTCTCGACGACCGTCCAGCGCCCGCCGGTCGCCTCGTGGAGCCGCTGGAGGTACGCGTCAGGGTCCGCGAGGCCGTCGGGGTGGTCGATCCGCAGCCCGTCGACCACGCCCTCGCCCAGCAGCTGGAGGATCTTCGCGTGGGTGGCGTCGAATACCTCCGGGTCCTCGACCCGTACCCCGATGAGCTCCGAAATGCTGAAGAAACGGCGGTAGTTGAGCTCGGTGCGGGCCAGTCGCCACCACCCCAGGCGATACCACTGCGCATCCAGGAGCTGGGGCAGTGGCAGCTCCTCCGTGCCGGCACGCAAGGGGAACGCGTGATCGTGATAGCGCAGCATGTCGCCGTCGACCTCCAGATGGCCGAGCTCCGTGCCGAGCCGCCCCCCGAGCACCGGCAGCAGCACCCGGCCGTCCTGGGCCTCCCAGTCGATGTCGAACCAGCGCGCGTAGGGCGAGTCCGGGCCCTCCCGCAGCACCTCCCACAGGGCACGGTTGTGCCGAGGGACCATCGCCATGTGGTTCGGCACGATGTCCACCACGAGCCCCAGGCCGTGCTCCCGGGCGGTGCGCGACAGGGACCGCAGGCCCTCCTCGCCGCCCAGTTCGTCCCGCACGCGCGCGTGGTCCACCACGTCGTAGCCGTGCAGCGACCCCGGTACGGCCTCCAGCACCGGCGACAGGTGGAGATGCGAGACGCCGAGCGAGGCCAGATACGGCACAGCTGCCGCGGCGGCCCCGAACGGGAACTCCGGCTGCAGCTGAAGCCGGTACGTGGCGGTCGGAGCCGGTTCGGAACGCTCAGGTGTCATGGCAACGTACGTACCCGCAAGCGAGCCTTTCGTGTCATAGACACGCGCAGAGGTGACTTTCTGAAGCCCGGTGCAGTACCGCGCCCCTAAGGAGGCCGCAGGCCTCTTAGGGGCGCGGTGCTGTGACATATGCGGCTCCGCCGCGATGGGGGTGCCCCCGCTCGAGCGCAGCCGAGAGTGGGGGAGCGACCAGCCACAGACGGCCCGCAGCTTCAGTACTGCCCTTCCCACGGAGCGATCACGCAGGCCGCTGCAACACCATGACGCTCCGGTCCGCCAACGTCAGGCGGTCCCCCGCCTGCACCTTCGCCCCCGTTCCCGGAGGCACCGCTTCGGCCCGCGCCGTGTCGACGACGACCTGCCACTGCTTCCCGTGATCGACCGGCACCACGAACTCCGTGGTCTTCGGCGAGCCGTTGAACATCAGCAGGAACGAGTCGTCGGTGATCCGCTCCCCGCGCGGCCCCGGCTCGGAGATCGCGTTGCCGTTGAGGAAGACGGACAGTGCGCGCGCCTGCGTGGAGTTCCAGTCGCGCTGGGTCATCTCCTCTCCTGCCGGGGTGAACCAGGCGATGTCGGACAGCTCGTCGTGGGTGCCCTGCACGGGCCGCCCGTGGAAGAACCGGCGCCGCCGGAAGACGGGGTGCTCACGGCGCAGCCACACCATCGCGCGGGTGAACGCGAGCAGCTCGCCGCCATCCTCCGGGTCCTCCGGCCACGGCACCCAGGCCAGCTCGTTGTCCTGGCAGTACGCGTTGTTGTTGCCGCCCTGCGTACGCGCGAACTCGTCGCCGTGGCTGAGCATCGGCACGCCCTGGGAGAGCATCAGCGTCGCGATGAAGTTCCGCATCTGCCGTGCCCGCAGCTCCAGGATCTCCGGGTCGTCTGTCTCGCCCTCGACTCCGCAGTTCCAGGATCGGTTGTGGCTCTCGCCGTCGCGGTTGTCCTCGCCGTTCGCCGCGTTGTGCTTGTCGTTGTACGACACCATGTCGTGCAGCGTGAAGCCGTCGTGGCAGGTCACGAAGTTGATCGAGGCGAGCGGGCGCCGGCCGTCGTCCTGGTAGAGGTCCGAGGATCCCGTCAGCCGGGACGCGAACTCCGCGAGCGTGCGCGGCTCGCCCCGCCACATGTCCCGTACGGTGTCGCGGTACTTTCCGTTCCACTCTGTCCACAGCGGCGGGAAGTTGCCCACCTGGTAGCCGCCCTCGCCGACGTCCCAGGGCTCGGCGATCAGCTTCACCTGGGAGACCACAGGGTCCTGCTGGACCAGGTCGAAGAACGAGGACAGCCGGTCCACCTCGTGGAACTGCCGGGCGAGCGTCGCCGCCAGGTCGAAGCGGAACCCGTCGACGTGCATCTCGGTGACCCAGTAGCGCAGTGAGTCCATGATGAGTTGGAGCACGTGCGGGGAGCGCATCAGCAGGGAGTTGCCCGTGCCCGTGGTGTCCATGTAGTAGCGGGGGTCGTCCGTCAGCCGGTAGTACGAGGCGTTGTCGAGGCCCCTGAAGGACAGCGTCGGACCCAGGTGGTTGCCCTCCGCCGTGTGGTTGTAGACGACATCCAGAATGACCTCTATGCCTGCTTCGTGCAGCGCGCGTACGGCCGACTTGAACTCCAGCACCTGCTGTCCGCGGTCGCCCCAGGAGGCGTACGCGTTGTGCGGGGCGAAGAAGCCGATCGTGTTGTAGCCCCAGTAGTTGTTGAGGCCCATGTCGACCAGACGGTGGTCGTTCACGAACTGGTGGACCGGCATCAGCTCCAGCGCCGTGACCCCCAGCTCCGTGAGGTGCTCGATGATCGCGGGATGCGCCAGCGCCGCGTATGTGCCGCGCAGCTCGTCCGGCAGTGCCGGATGGCGCATGGTCAGGCCCTTCACGTGGGCCTCGTAGATCACCGTTTCGTGGTACTCGGTGCGCGGGAGCCGGTCGTCGCCCCAGTCGAAGTACGGGTTGACCACCACCGAGGACATCGTGTGGGGCGCCGAGTCGAGATCATTGCGCTTGTTCGGCGCCCCGAAGTGGTAGCCGTACACCTCCTCGCCCCAGTCGATGCTGCCGCTGATGGCACGTGCGTACGGATCGAGCAGCAGCTTCGCGGAATTGCAGCGCTGTCCGCGTTCGGGCGCGTACGGACCGTGCACGCGGAAGCCGTAGCGCTGTCCCGGCATGATGCCGGGCAGGTACGCGTGCCGCACGAACGCGTCCGTCTCCCGCAGCTCTATGGCTGTCTCCGAACCGTCGTCATGGAGCAGACACAGCTCGATTCGGTCGGCGGCCTCCGAGAAGACCGCGAAGTTGGTGCCGGCGCCGTCATACGTGGCACCGAGTGGGTACGCCTGTCCAGGCCAGACCTGCATGGATACGACTCTTCCAGTTGTGCGACGTCGCGTGGGGCGACTCCGGCCCGAGTCTCCCCGAAAGTGATGGAACCACCTATGACTTACGTCCCTCTTACTGACTGACCAGTGCATACGCGGTGCGTATGCCGACCAGTGGGGCTCAAGGGACTTCTAGAGATACAGGGGAGTAGGGGGAAATGTGCGCAAGATAGTGCACCGCCATCTTGGCAAGGTCGTCGCGGGGGCGGGTATCGCGGTGGCCACGACTGCCGTGATGGTGGCCGTCACGCTGCCGGGTTCGGCGGGGGCCGACGATTCCGGCCCCAGCGGCGCGGGGGCCGGTCAGAGCGGCCAGCAGGCGGACCAGGGAGGTCAGCAGGCGGGCCAGGAGCAGGGCCAGGCCGCCGTGCAGCCGGGTGCCGTCGAGCAGGCGCCGGCGGAGGGCGACACCGGTGAGGGACGCGATCCGCTGACCGAGGACGAGACCGAGCGGGTCGAGCAGCTCGCCCTGGACCGGCAGCTGCAGCGCTCCAGCGAGAACGTCGAGGGCGAAGGGGGGCCGCAGCCGCTCACCGTCGACCTCGCCGACCCCGAGACGAGCGAACTGGACGACGCGGACGCGCCGCGCCGCGCCGAGGTGTCGTTCTACGACTACAAGGACGACTCGCTCGTCACGAAGACCGTCAACCTCGACACCGGCAAGGTCGAGGCGACGGACACCCAGCAAGGTGTCCAGCCGCCGCTCAGTCGTGCCGAGACCGTCGAGGCCGCGGAGCTCCTGATCGCCGACCCGCTCGGCGACGGTCTGAAGGCGGACTACAAGGACGCCACCGGCAACGAACTGACCAAGCCCGATCAGCTCCTGCTCAACAGCATGGTCTACCGGGCGAACGCGGGAACACCCGCAGCCCTCGCCGACTGCGGGGAGCACCGTTGCCTGCGTCTGTTCGTGAAGGTCAAGAACGGGCCTTGGATCGACAGCCGTGACCTGGTGATCGACCTCAGCGCCCGCAAGGTCGCCAAGGTCGGCTGAGCCGACTCAGTTCGCTAAGTCCGCTTTCCCAACTCACGCTCTTCTGTAAGGAAGTCATTTCTCCATGCGTGTGAACAGAATCAGCCGTGCCCGCAGCCGGACGATGGCGGGCCTCTCGGTGGCCGCCCTGACCGTCGGCGCGACATCGGCCGCGGGCCCGGCCGCCGCCGAACCCGCGGCCAAGCCGAAGGCCGCCCCCGCGGCGGCCGCCGACTGCAGCGCGGCGTACAAGATCGAGCAGAAACTGGCCACCGGCACCAAGTGGACGATGTGCTGGCGCTACGACAGCTATGCCGGGCTCGTCCTGGAGAACATCTCGTACCAGCCCAAGGGCGAGGCCCGTCCGATACGCGTCCTGACCAGCGCGAAGCTCGCCCAGATCCACGTCCCTTACGACGACGGCTCGGTCGAGTACGACGACCTCACCGGCGCCGGCTTCGCGCAGGGCCTGATGAACATGAAGCCCGGCGAGTGTCCCGGCGGCACCATCAAGACGGTCAAGGTCCCGGACTCCTGGGACCCGGAGAACTCGAACGTCAAGGGCCTGTGCACCACGACCCGCTCGCGCGGACACGCCTACCGCATGCAGGGCAACTCCGCGAACAAGGTCTGGCAGAAGCAGGGCAAGGACCTTCTCGTCTACACCGTCAACCAGACCGGCTGGTACGAGTACATCACCGAGTGGCGCTTCCAGGACGACGGCACCGTCAACATGAACGTCGGCGCCACCGGCAGCCTCGCGCCCGGCGACTACGACGCGGGCGACGGCCGCGGCTGGCCGATCGGCAAGGGCGCCAAGGACTACGCCACCAGCCACAGCCACAACGTCTTCTGGCGGCTCAACTTCGGCCTCGACGGCTCCTCCAAGAACAAGGTCGAGCAGTACGACTCCGTGGTCAGCCCGCCCGCCGGCGGCGGCGAGGCTCCGAGCAACAAGACCACCCGCAAGAAGATCACCAAGGAGCTCGCGGGCAACGCCAAGAACATGCGCTGGTGGCGCGTGGTCAGCACGGTCGGCAAGAACAAGGACGAACACGCCCGTTCGTACGAGATCGTCCCGGGCGTCACGTCCAAGTACCCCGGTCGCAGCTACACCAAGCGGGACATCTACTTCACCGAGTACAAGAAGTGCGAGCAGTTCGCCAGCCACAACCCGCGCAACTGCGGTGCCGGAGCGGGCAAGTCCGTCGACAAGTGGGTCAACGGGCAGAACCTGACCCGCCCGGTGGTCTGGGTGAACAGCGGCTTCCACCACGTCGCCCGGGATGAGGACCAGCAGCCCATGCCGGTCCACTGGCAGGGCTTCTCCATCGTCCCGCGCGACGTCACCGCTATGAATCCGCTCACTCCGCCCGCGCTGGCCGATCAGAACGGGCATGTGGAAAACGGTCGTTGAGAAACGACCTGTCCATCCGGCTGCACCGTTGACCGCCCACGGAGTACCCTTCCTTGATCGTTGGCTGGGGGAGTGCTCGGGGGAGCGGAAGGCGGTGCGCGGGTGGGCTCGGGAGGGCGGGAGTTGCCTTCTGGTGACGTAGGTCACGAAGGGAACTCCACGGATGCCCCGCCCGGGGCGGTGTCTCTGGCACGGCCGATGGAAATCGGTGCGGAGCTGGACTGGGGCGCCGATGCCTGGGGCGAGGTGCGTACGCGCGCCCAGCGGGCCGGACGCGCCTACATCTGGCTGAACCTGGTCGAACAGCGGCTGCGCGCGGTCGTGGCCGCTGTTCTGCGCCCCATCTACGAACCCGTGCACGGCGAGGACGACTGGGTGGTCGCCGCCGCCGGACCCGCCGGCCAGGAGTGGGTGCAGCGCGCGGTCGCGGTACGCGAAGTCAGCCGCCGCAAGGGCTACTTGCTCGACCCGGCCGACGACAACGTCATCAGCTTCCTCACACTGCCGCAGTTGCGCGAGCTGATGGTGCAGCACTGGCCGTGCTTCGAGCCGTACTTCGACGAGCGCCGGGACGTCGAACTCGCCCTGGACGAACTGGAAGTCACCCGGAACGTCGTATCCCGCAACCGAGCCCTGTCCGAGGCCGTCCTGGCCCAGGCCGAGCGCGCCTCGGCGAGACTCCTGGAGATACTCGGGGCGGGCAGCGATGTGCCGTCCGCGCGGCGGCTGCCCGTCGACGCCGTCGAGAACCTCGTCGGCGACCGTTACGCGGACGTCGTGGCCGTGCACCCCGACCGGGTGCGGCTGATGCGGCAGTTCCCCGCCGAGGACATCTTCGGCAGCGCCCGCCGCCTCGACGCCATCGGCATCGGCCTGAACCTCCTGGTGCAGAACTTCTCCGGACGGCGGCTCGTACGCCTTGCCGAGTCCGGCTGCCGGGTGCGGTTGCTGTTCCTGAACCCCGCCTCCAGCGCCGTGAAGCGGCGCGAGCGCGAACTCGGCATAAAGCGCGGCGAGTTGAGCCGCTCCGTCGAGATGAACATCCTCCATATGCGGCGTGTGAGGTCCCGGCTGCGGGATCCCGGCGCCTTCCAGATCCAGGTCTACGACGAGACGCCCCGCTTCACCGCGTACCTCGTCGACGGGGACGGCTCGGACGGCATAGCGGTCGTCCAGTCGTATCTGCGCCGGACGCGGGGGATGGAGGCGCCGGTGCTCGTCCTGCGCGGTGGTGGACGCGTGGTCAAGGCGGAGGACACCGGCGAAGAGGGGCTTTTCGGTACATATCGCGAGGAGTTCGAGATGGCCTGGGCGGATTCGCGGCCTGTGTCCTGACAACTCCCGTGACCGGTAGGCGCAGTGGTGGCGGTAAGCGGAATGCGGTCCTCTGATTGTCAGTGGCCCATGGGATCGTGGAGGTCACTGGGGGGAACGCACCACGAAGAAGGGGGCCCGGTATGGGCTGGCACGGCGAGCTGCTGATCGGCTTCGACCTGGAGACGACCGGGACGGATCCGCGCGAGGCGCGCATCGTCACGGGAGCGGTGATCGAGGTCAGGGGCGGAGAGCCGATAGGGCACCGCGAGTGGCTGGCCGATCCGGGAGTCGAGATTCCGGCGGACGCGGTGGCGGTGCACGGCATCTCCAACGAACGGGCGGCCGCGGAGGGCCGCCCGGCCGACGAAGTGGCCGACGCCATCGCCTCGGTACTCGTCTCGTACTGGAAGACGGGCGTACCGGTCGTGGCGTACAACGCGGCCTTCGACCTGACCCTGCTCTCCGCCGAACTGCGCCGCCACGACCTGCCCTCACTGCGGGAGCGGCTCGACGGCCTCGCCCCGGCACCGGTCATCGACCCGTACACCATCGACCGCTCCGTGGACCGCTACCGCCGAGGCAAGCGCAACCTCGAAGCGGTCTGCGCGGAGTACGGAGTCGCACTCGACTCCGCCCACGACGCCTCGGCAGACGCCCTGGCCGCGGCCCGCCTCGCCGGTGCCATAGCCGGCCGCCACCCCAAGGTCGCGGCCCTCGGCCCGGCGGAGCTGCACCGCCGCCAGATCGAGTGGTACGCCGAGTGGGCGGCCGACTTCCAGAGCTTCCTGCGCCGCAAGGGCGACGCGACCGCGGTGGTCGACGGCACGTGGCCGCTGCGGGACCTGGCGGACGAACGGGTCTGAGGGCGCGCCGACCGCAGGGCCACGCACTGCCCCGCACGGGACGCGGTGACACCGCAGTCCCGGCGTGGCCGCCATGCCCGGCGCCGGCTGTCTCGGCTGTCGACGCCGCCGCGGCGGCGCGACGTGTCACGGCGCCGGGGACGTCACTCCGTGCTGCGCAGCGCGACCCAGGTCTCGCGGCCCACGACGCCGTCGGCGGTCAGTTCCTTGCCGCTTTGGAAGCTTCGCACCGCGGACTCCGTGCCGGGGCCGAAGTCGCCGTCCACGCCGGTGTTCCCCACGCTGTATCCACGCTTCGTCAGCATGCACTGCACCTGCAGCACGCGTTTACCACTGTCTCCCTGGCCTGTGCGTCCGTTGCCGGAGTAGTGCGTGCAGTCGGAGATCCAGGGCGGGGTTGCGGGCTCGGGAGGCGGGCTGCTCGGGGACGGAGTGGCGTCAGCGGGGGCGCTGGTCTCGGTACCGGGTTCAGAGGGATCGTTTCGTCGGCCGTCGTCTGCGGTGCTGGAGACCTCAGGACGCGAGGCGTCGCCGCCGACGACGCCGTTGGCATCGTTGCCGGACGCACCGTTGCCGGACGCACCCGGGGCAGACGTCCCGTCCGGGCCCCCCGGCACCGGCGAGACCTCGGCATCGCCGGGCGTGGTACCGACGGCGGACGTCGCACCGGCTCCCGGAGCCGAAGCGCTTGTGTCGGTGTCCTGACGAGTGAGCATGAAGACTCCCGCGGCCACCGCGCAGAGGGTGATGCCCGCGGCGACGGCCAGCACCGGCTTCCTCCGTACCCAAGGAAAGGCTCCCACCGGGCGTGACTGCCCCGTGGACTCCCCGGGCGGTGTGACGTCGGAAGGACCTGCCGCCTGAACCGATGGTCCGGAACCGGGCGGAGTGGGCTGGGGCACCGGCTCGGAAGGGGGCCGCGGCTCCGTCACCGGCCGGTCGTCCGAGGAGCGTTGACGAGTCGTCTGTTCGACGGGGAGGCGGTGCAGTGCCTCGTACGCCCGCTGCCGGGCCAGCACCTTGCCGCGCAGCGGCTCGGGCCAGGTGGACGTCCCGGAGTGCGCCCCGGCCGCCGCGTCGATCAGGTCCTGCGGGGCGGGCCGCCTCTCGGGTTCCTTCGCCAGGCAGAGGGACAGCAGCGAACCGAGCGCCGCGTCCGCCGCCGCGACCTTGGCCATCAGCTCCGGATTCGGCTCCTCGAACGCCACCCGGTGCATCACATCCACACCCGTGCCGTCACCGAAGGGACCACGCCCCGTCGCCGCGTAGACCAGCGTTCCGGCCAGCGAAAAGACATCCGACGCCGTGTCGCACCGGCCCGTCCGCAGATGCTCCGGCGACATGTAGGCCGGAGTTCCCACCCGGTTGCCCGTGCCGGTGATCGCGCTTGCGTCCGCGGCTTTCGAAAGGCCGAAGTCGATCACATGCGCGCCCCGGGCGGACAGCAGAACGTTGGACGGCTTCAGATCCCGGTGCACGATCCCCGTGGCGGCGAGGTCGGACAGCGCCTGCCCCAGTTCCTTCACCAGACGCCACACCGTGGCCGGCTCCAGGGCGCCGTCCTCACGGATGGCATCGGCCAGATCGAGTCCCGGGACGTACTCGGTGGCTATCCACAGCAGTTCGTCCTGGAAGCCTGTGCCGCATAATCGCGGCGTGCGCGGCGTACGGACCCGGGCGTGCACCGACGCCTCATGCTTGAACCGGCGGCGGAACTGGGCGTCCTCCGCGTACTCCGGCCTGATCACCTTCACCGCGACCAGGCCGGGGCCGTCGTCCGCGGGACGAGCCAGATAGACCCGCCCCATGCCACCACTGCCGAGCATCCCCAGCGGCACATAGGGGCCGACACGACCCGGGTCGCCGGGCCGCAGAGGTACGGCACCGGCTTCCCGCAGTGCGGCAGCCTCGTTCGTTGATGAGTCCGGTGGCGCCGGCCGCTGTTCCGACACGTACCCCCCGAAGTGATTTCATGCGTACGTCAGTTCGCCCCCAATGGGAGAACGAGGCTAACCCAGCCCGGACCTGCATTCAGCCTTTCAACCACTTCTGTCACGCGGACCACCAGGGATGGCTTGTTCTGGTGCCCGGCTTCGGCGTGCCGGGCCAGGCGGGAGCGCGGATCGTTACGGACTCGCGATCCGTTCCACCCGTGGCTCGGCGACACGGGCGTAGTCCTCGCCGGAGATGACCAGGGACCGGTCTAGGCGGGCCGCGTTGAAATAGAGCCTCGGCTGCGCCACGACGTCCGGGTCCGCGACGAGTTCGAGGTCGGGATCGAAGCTGAAGGGGAGGACGGTGCCGGGTACGGCGCGGGCCAGGCGCTCGGCGGTGGCCGCGTCGCTGAAGCCGGCGTAGCGGGCGGCATGGAGCGCGCGGACGGCGTCCAGGTCCACGCGGCGGTCTCCGGGGACGACCGCGAGGACGTGGCGCGTGGTCCGCCGGTCGACCTTGACTCTCAGGACGATGCACTTCGCGGCCTCGGACATGGGGTGACCGCGCAGTGCGCTGACGGCTTCGGTGGTGCCTTCGGGCTCATGGTCGATGAGTTCGTAGGCGACGGAGGAGGTGTCGAGCAGGGTGATCAGACGCTGGTAGGTCTCGTGGGTGTGGGTGGTGCCGTGGCTGTCGGGCATGCGGGGTCCTCTTCGGTGTGGTGCGGGATCTTCGGGTTTTCTGCGCTTTGCGCGGTGCCGCGATGGGCGCGCTCCACGGCCTGCCCCCAGTACGTGCCGGTGACCATCAGGGCCGCGCCGAGCGCGGTGAGCACGGTGAAGTGCTCGCCTGCGAGACCGATGCCGACCGCGGCGGCCCAGATCGGTTCGGTGCCGAGCAGGAGGCTGGCCCGGCTGGCCGAGGTGCGCTGCACGGCCCAGGTCTGTGCGAGGAACGCGAACACGCTGCAGAACAGGGCGAGATAGAGCAGCTGCGCCCAGGCCGCGAGGCCGACGTGCGCCAGGTCCGGAAGGTCGCGGGCGGCGGGCACCAGGAACAGGGCCGAGCCGACCAGGGTCTGAACCGCTGTCAGCTGCAGCGGACGTATCGTCCGGCCCGCGGTGAGCCGTCCGACGAGGACCACGTGCGCCGCCCGCACCACCGCGGCGCCGAGCATCAGCAGGTCACCGAGGCGGAGCGCGTGGAATCCATTGCCGGCCATGAGGAGCCCGACGGCCAGCACGCACACCCCGGCGGCGACGAAGAAGACCGGAGGCAGACCGCCACGGTGACCCGAGCGGTCCAGGAGAGGGGTGAGCACGATGGTGAGGCTGATGATCAACCCCGCGTTGGCAGCGCTCGTGTGGGCGACGCCGTATGTCTCGATCAGCAGGACGGCCGCCTGTGTGACTCCCAGTGGCACGCCGGCCCGGATCTCTTCACGAGTCCACCTACGGGGTCCTCGACGGGCGGCAGTGGCGACCAGTCCGAGGCAGGCGAGCGCGGACAGCGCGTACCGGGCGAACAGCACCACCAGGACCGGGAGCGCGGCGGCTGCTGTCTGGGCGGAGAGATAGCTCGAGCCCCAGACGAGCGCGACAAGGAGAAGTACCGCATCGGTACGGCGGGCATCAGACACGCGCCCACCTTGCCTTTCCCCGTCCATGAAGCCCAGAGCCACCTTCTTAAGCAATCCTTTAGCTTCCCTACACTGAGGCAATGGACGAACGGCAGCTGAGGATTCTGCGGGAGCTCGGGGAACTGGGCAGCGTCACCGCCGTCGCCGAGGCGCTGCTGGTGACGCCCTCGGCGATCTCGCAGCAACTGCGGCTGCTGCAACGCGCGATGCCCGTCCCGCTCACCGAGCGGCAGGGGCGACGGCTGGCGCTGACCGACGCCGGACAGGCCCTGGCCGACGCGGCGATCGAGGTGGAGACGGCCCTGGCGCGGGCGCGGCACACCGTCGCCGAGTTCGTCGACCGGCCGGACGGCGAGGTGTCGGTGGCGGCCTTCCACAGCGCGGGCTCGGCGTTCTTCCCCTTGCTCCTACGCGGCCTCACCGCATCCGGCGGACCTCAACTGGCCCTCGCCGACGAGGACGTCCCGCAGGCCGACTTCCCGCCGCTGACCAGGCAGTACGACCTCGTACTCGCCCACCGTCTCGAGCACGCGCCCACATGGCCGCGTACGGTGGCCGCGACCACGCTGCTGCGCGAACCGCTCGACGTGGCCATGCCCGCCGATCACCCGCTGGCCGTGAAGCTGCGGCTCGTTCCACGCGATGTGGCCGACCAGCCGTGGATCACCGTGCACGACGGCTTCCCGCTCATGGCCACCATCGAGGCCATCGCCACCGCCGCGGGCCAACGGCTCCGTCTCGCCCACCGCATCAACGAGTTCGCCGTCGTCGCCGAGGCAGTCGCCGCAGGAGGAGGCCTCGCCCTGATGCCCCGCTGGACCACACGCCCGCATCCCGAGCTGGTTCTCAAGCCGCTCAGCGGCGTACGGGCCCGGCGCCACATCGACGCCCTCTACCGCCCCGAACGCACGGCACGCAAGGCCGTCCGCACGGTCCTGACCGAACTGCACCGTGCGGCCGACGCGATCCGACGCCAGGACCGCTGAACCTCAGGCTGGACTTCAGAACGGATACCACCGCACGGTCGCGTCCCCGTCCCGCAGCGAAGCCACCCGGCGCTTGAACTCCGTCAATGCCTTCGGGTTGCTCGGTGCGTGTTGGGCGACCCAGGCGCAGCTGGCCGTCTCGCGTGCCCCGCGCAGTACGTCGCAGCCGTCCCAGTCGCGTACGTCCCAGCCGTACGCGTCGGTGAAGGAGTCGTACGCCTCGGCCGGCAACCCGTAGCGGTCGCGGGACAGGGCCATGACCACCAGGTCGTGCTCGCGCAGGTCGGCGGAGAAGGTCTCCAGGTCGACCAGGACCGGGCCGCTGGGGCCGACATGGACGTTGCGCGGCAGCGCGTCGCCATGGATCGGGCCCGGCGGCAGATGCGGGGTGAGCGCCACAGCGGCCGTCGCGACGCCGTCGCGGCGATCGCGCAGATACGCGGCGTCCGCCGGGTCGATCGCGTCGCCCGCGAGCCGTAGCCAGCGCTCGACGCCGCTCAGCAGCTCGCGCCTCGGCAGGTGGAAGCCGGGGGCGGCCAGGGCATGCACCCTCCGCAGCAGTTCGGCCAGATCGCGGGGCTCGGCGGGACGTACGGGATCGGGCAGCCGGTGCCACACGGTCACCGGGTGACCGGCCACGAGCCGCGCCTCGGGCTCGGCGGCCCGCACCGCGGGGACGCCCGCCGACGCGAGCCAGAGCGCGACGGCCAGCTCCCGCCGCGCCCGGTCGAGGAGTTCGGCATCGCGTCCCACCTTGACGACCAGGTCACCGGAGGCGAACACGGCGTTCTCGCCCAGCGCGAGCAGGTCCGCCCCGGCCCGCCCGAGCCCCGCGTCGGCGAGCACGTCCCGCGCCCGTGCCTCGTCCATCGGTCGCCTCCCGTGGCTGCTCAGTCCGGCATCAGACACGTACGCGGCGCGTGCTCGCGTACGACGTCGAGATCGCGCCATACGCCGCCCAGTGTTGCATTCGCCCAGGTGGGAGCCCTCACGGGGCCCGGAACACCGCGGAGACGAGACGTCCGGAAACAAGTTGCACGAGACGTATCGTCTCGCTTATGGTCGCCGTCATGACCACCCCACGCCCCGCCCACATCGCCATGTTCTCCATCGCCGCCCACGGGCACGTGAACCCGAGCCTCGAAGTGATCCGGGAGCTGGTCGCCCGCGGGCACCGAGTGACGTACGCAGCCGGCCTTCTACCGCGAGTGCCTCAAAGCCTTCGGCGACCTGCCGGGCTGGCACATGGTGCTCCAGATCGGCAAGCACGTCGCCCCGGCCGAGCTCGGCGAGATTCCCGGGAACGTGGAAGTCCACGATTGGGTCCCGCAGTTGGCGATCCTGAAGCAGGCCGACGCGTTCATCACGCACGCGGGAGCGGGCGGCAGCCAGGAGGGCCTGGCGACTGCTACACCGATGGTCTGCGTGCCCCAGGCCGTCGACCAGTTCGGGAACGCCGACATGCTCCAGTCACTCGGCGTCGCCCGCCACGTACCGATGGAGGAGGCGACCGCGGACACCCTCCGGGAGGCCGTCCTCACGCTGGCCGACGACGCGGAGGTGGCGCGACGGCTCAGGGAGCTCCGGGCGCAGATGGCGTCCGAGGCAGGCACACAGCGGGCGGCGGACCTGATCGAGGCGGAAATTGAATAGGGCCGGTGGCTGGAACAGGACCGGTTCTACGCCAACGGTGAAGTCATGGTGCGCTTTGGATAACGGAAAAGCCATTCGGTAACGCTCGGATAACGCGGCGTGTGCCCGGTCGAGGCATGGACCGGGTTACCGAGTCGGACCGTTACCCCCGTTCGAAGGTTGCACGGGCCGCTTCTTGTCCTTTCCTGAACGGCTTCTTAGCGTGAGGTGAATTCAAGCCCAACTCTGGGAAGCTGACCTATGCGCCGAGAACTACCGCCCCTCGCCGAGGTGCGCCGCATCACCCAGAAGAAGCGCGACGCGTGGTGGACCGTGCTGCTCGTCGACCCGGTCGCCACGCCGCTCGTGCGCATCACCGCGATGCGCACGAAGATCACGCCGAACCAGATCACCTGGGGAGCCTTCCTGCTGGGACTCGCCTCGGCCGCGTGCTTCGCGCTCGGTGACTGGCGCTGGCTGATAGCCGGCGCGCTCGTCTACCACCTGAGCTTCATCTTTGACTGCATGGACGGGAAGCTGGCCCGGCTCACCGGCCAGGGCTCCGTGTTCGGGGCCTGGCTGGACTTCGTCTTCGACCGCATCCGCGTGATGGTGTGCGGAATCGCGCTGATGGCCGGCCAGTACCAGCGCACCGACGACACGGTCTACATCTGGCTGGCCCTCGCCGTCATCGGCCTCGACACACTGCGCTACATCAATTCCCTGGAGATCTTCAAGATCCGCCACTCCATGCGCAAGCAGATCAAGGCACGTATGCGGGAGGCGCGGCGCGCGGAGAATTCCACCGAACTCGCTTTCATGGAAGACCTGTTGCGCAACAACCCGGAGGCGGATGTCGAACACGACCTCCGCAGGACGGCCACGGCAGATGAGGGCACGGGTGCGCCGCCGCAGGCCCAAGTCATCGATCTGCACCAGGAGTTCCGCCATCGTTTCCCGGTCTATCTGCGCGTACGGTCCTTCCTGCTCCGGCATCGCATTCGCTCCCACCTGGTCAGCGGCGTCGAGTTCCAGATGGGCGTCTTCATCGTCGGCCCGCTCCTCGACGTGGTGATCGAGGCGACCCTCGTCTCCGGTGCCCTCCTCCTCGTCTTCGAACTCGCCATCATCTACAAGCTGCTGCTCTCCACCCGGGACTTCACCCGCACGATCGACTCCTTCGAGCGCGAGGCCGTCACCGAGGCGGCCTGAGCCCCTTGTGGCGGTCAGTCACGGGTCAGCTCCGCCAGCTTGACCACGGTGTTCCAGTTGCGAGTGGTGGCGATCAGGCCCTTCATCAGCCGGGGCTTCGACAGGGTCTCCGCCAGCTTGGAGCGGCCGAGGCCGTCGGGGGCGTACAGGTAGAGACAGCGCTCCCCGAGGCGGAACTCCTCCGGGAGGAAAGCCTGTTGGTCGATCGACGCGAACCGTTCGG
This sequence comes from Streptomyces vastus, assembly GCF_039532825.1. NCBI lineage: Bacteria > Bacillati > Actinomycetota > Actinomycetes > Kitasatosporales > Streptomycetaceae > Streptomyces > Streptomyces vastus. Next base: position 11,050 of record NZ_BAAASJ010000021.1, on the reverse strand, counting down.
GGGCGACCGGCACAGAGAAGTATGTGATGTGCAGCTGCTTGGGCTGTAGTTCGGCGGCCGGGAACGGGCAGGCCTCCAGCACCGCCTGGAGGTAGGTGTGGTCGCGGACCAGGACGTCGACGGTGAAGCCGAAGCGCTTCTCGATGGCCGCGGTGATGTCCGCGGCCAGGGAGTCCTCGTCGCCACTGTCCGCGGTGAAGACCGCGTTGCCGCTCTGGAGGTAGGTGCTCACCCCGCCGAGACCGAGTCCCTCGAGCAGCGTGCGCAGTTCGGCCATCGGCACCTTCTTGCTGCCGCCCACATTGATCCCGCGCAACAGCGCCGCATACGTCGTCATCCGCACACGATAAAGCGGCCGCCGTGCCCCGTGGGGGCGGGCACGACGGCCGCGGTCGATGACGTTACTCGCTTATTCGACGATCTTCAGGAGCTTGTTCGGCGTGGCCGGGGACGCGTTGGAGATCGTGTCCGCGGTCGCGCCGTCGGTGAGCGCCTGGGTGACCGCCGCCGGGTCGGCGTCGGGGTGGCCGGCCAGATAGACGGCGGCGGCGCCCGCTACGTGCGGGGTCGCCATGGACGTACCGGAGATGGTGTTGGTGGCGTCGTCGCCGGTGTTCCAGGCGGAGGTGATCTCCGAGCCGGGGGCGTAAAGGTCCACGGCGGAACCGAAGTTGGAGAAGTCCGACTGCTGGTCGTCCTCGGTGGAGGAGGCGACCGTGATGGCCTCGGGGACGCGGGCCGGTGAGCCCTGGCTCGCGTCGGCCGACTCGTTGCCCGCCGCGACCGCAAAGGTGACGCCGGACGCGATGGCCTTCTGTACGGCCGCGTCGAGGGCTTCGTCGACCCCGCCGCCGAGGCTCATGTTGGCGACGGACGGCCCCTCGTGGTTGGCGGTGACCCAGTCGATGCCCGCGACGACCTGCTCGGTGGTGCCGGAGCCCTGGTCGTCGAGGACCCGGACGCCGACGATCTTCGCCTTCTTCGCCACGCCGTGCGCCTCGCCCGCGATGGTGCCCGCGACATGCGTGCCGTGGCCGTTGCCGTCCTGCGCGGTGTTGTCGTTGTCGACCGCGTCGAAGCCGTCCGAGGCACGGCCGCCGAAGTCGCTGTGGCTGACGCGGACTCCGGTGTCGATGACGTACGCGGTGACGCCCTCACCCGCGCTGTCGGGGTAGTTGTACGCGCCGTCGCCCGCGGTCGCGGTCTGGTCGATGCGGTCCAGGCCCCAGGAGGGCGGGTTGGCCTGGGTGGCGTCGATGTGGAACTTCTTGTTCTGGACCACCTTGGCGACCGACGGATCGGCGGCCAGCCGCTTGGCCTCGGTCTGGGAAAGACCGGACGCGGAGAAGCCGTTGACGGCCGAGGTGTACGTGCGCTTCAGGGAGCCGCCGTACTCCTGGGCGAGGTCCTTCTTGGCGCCCTTGGTGGCCTTCTCGTCGAGCAGCACGATGTAGCTGCCGGAAACGGCGCCCTTGGCGTCGAGGCCGTAGACCTTGCCCTCGGCCGGAGTTGCGGCGCCGGCGGTGGTCCCGGCGACGACGGTCACGCCCACCGCGGTGGCGGTGGCGGCTATGGCCGCGGTCAGCTTGATTCTGCGGACACGCTGGTTGTTTGCCATGAAGAGGGGTCTCCTCGTGGTTTCTGTGGGGGGATTTGTGGGGGAAACTCGCCGCCGGGCACCGAAAGTTACCCGGCGGTTGGCACGAAACCCTGACTGATTGACGCGCGCAGATCAACACCTACATACACCTGTGACACATTCAACAAGTGTTCGCAATAACAAAGGGGTTGAGGCGCGACAGATCGGACGCGGCGTCCAACGGGCCCGACGACATGATCGCGAACCCCGAGAACTCCATTTACGTGTAAGGGGCCACCTCCTCCTTGGTGCTGATGTCGCGGGGGCCAAGGGGAGGACTCCGCCCTCCGTCACTTCACCGGGCAGCACGACGAGATGCCCTTATCCGGCCCATACCTTCAAAGCGAGGGAGGCGGCAGGGGGCCGTCAACCCGAGACAAGGGGGCAAGCCCGTCATGGGGAACGGAGACACACGGGTGCGGGGCATAGCCGCCCGGGCCGGCGGCTGGAGTGCCCGGCACCGCTGGGCGGCCGTCGGGATCTGGATGCTGTTCGTCGTCCTGACGATGGGGCTCGGCTCCGCGGCGGGCACGGTCGAGGTCAAGGACAGCGATCAGATCAGCGGCGAGACCAGCCAGGCAGCGGCAATCGCCGAAAAGGCGGGCATCGACGAACCGGCCGGGGAGACCGTGCTCGTCCAGGCCAAGGACTCCGGCCTGAAGGCGACGGACGCGGACTTCCGCGCCGCCGTCACGGCCGTGATGCAGGCGGTCGAGAAGACCGGCGAGGTGACGGCCGTGACCTCGCCGTACGAGACGGACACCATCTCCAAGGACGGCCGCAGCGCGCTCGTGCAGTTCGACATGCGTGGCGAGGCGGACACCGCGGGCGAGCGTGTGGAGCCCGTACTCGACGCCGTCGAAGAGGTGCAGAAGGACCATGAGTCGCTGACGATCGAGCAGATCGGCAGCGCCAGCATGATGAAGACGTTCGACGACGCGTTCGGTGAGGACTTCCAGCAGGCGGAGTACTCCGCCGTACCGGTGGCCCTCGGCATTCTGCTGGTCGCGTTCGGAGCGGTGGTGGCGGCGCTGGTGCCGGTGGCCCTCGCGATCACCGCGATCATCGCGACGATGGGCCTGATGGGCATCGTCAGCCATGTGATGCCCATGAGCGACACCGCCAGCTCCGTGATGCTGCTGGTGGGCCTCGCGGTCGGCGTCGACTACTGCCTGTTCTACCTGCGCCGCGAGCGCGAGGAGCGGGCGGCCGGACATGACTCGCAGACCGCGCTCCGTATCGCCGCGGCGACCAGTGGCCGGGCCATCATCGTCTCCGGTGTCACGGTGTGCGTGGCGATGGCGGGCATGCTGTTCACCGGGATCGCCGAGTTCGAGGGGATGGGCCTGGCCTCGCTGATGGTCGTGGCGGTCGCCATGGTCGGTTCGGTGACGGTGCTGCCCGCACTGCTCTCGCTGCTCGGTGGGCGGGTGGAGAAGGGGCGGATCCCGTTCCTGCACCCGGACAAGCGGCGCAAGCGCAAGGACGGTTCGGCCGGCGGCGAGAGCCGGTTCTGGAAGAGCGTGCTGCGGGTGGTGCTGGCGAAGCCCGCGATCTCGCTGATCGTGGCGGCCGGCGCACTGCTGGCCATCGCGGCTCCCGCGCTCGGCATGAAGACCCAGAACCTCACCCTGGACCAGGAGTTCGGCGACTCCCTGCCCATCGTGGCGACGTACGACCGGGTCAACGAGGCCTTCCCCGGCGGTTCCGACCCGGCCGAGGTGGTCGTCAAGGCCGACGACATCAACTCGCCCGAGGTGAAGTCCGCGATCGCCGACTTCCGTGCCCAGGCGGTGGAATCGGGTGCCTCACGCGGCCCGGTCGACGTCAAGGTGCACGACGCGCAGAACGTCGCCTTCGTGTACGTACCGCTGGTGGGCGGTTCGGACCTGGACAAGGCGGAGAAGAGCCTTGAGACCATCCGCGACGAGGTGCGGCCGGCGACGCTCGGCAAGGTCGACGGTCTCGAGGCGCCGGTCACCGGTCAGGTCGCGGGCTCGAAGGACTTCAACGACCAGCTCGCCGGTGCGGTGGCCCCGGTCTTCGCCTTCGTCGTGGTCTTCGCCTTCCTGCTGATGCTGCTGTCGTTCCGCTCGCTGACGATCGCGATCACCTCGATCGTCCTCAACCTCCTTTCGGTGGGGGCGGCTTACGGCATCCTCGTCGGCGTCTTCCAGCACGGCTGGGGTGCCTCGCTGGTGGGCGCGGAGGGCGTGGGCGCCATCATCACCTGGCTGCCGCTGTTCCTCTTCGTGATCCTCTTCGGCCTGTCCATGGACTACCACGTGTTCGTGGTCTCCCGGATCCGTGAGGCGCGGATGCGGGGCCGCACGACAAAGGACGCCATCCAGCACGGTGTCGTCACCACAGCCGGTGTCGTCACCAGCGCCGCCGTCATCATGGTCGCCGTCTTCGCGATCTTCGGCACCCTGTCCATGCAGTCCATGAAGCAGATGGGCGTGGGCCTCGCGGCGGCGGTCCTCATCGACGCGACGATCATCCGCGGCGTCCTGCTCCCCGCGGCGATGGCCCTCCTCGGCGAACGCAACTGGTACTTCCCGAAGTGGCTCAACCGCCTCCCGGACCTCACCCACGACGAGTCCCCGCAGGGCCCGGTGCCCTCGCCGCCTCCGCCGGCGGTGGAGGGGGAGAAGGTGGGAGTTTGATCTTCTCGCGGTAGTTCGGTACGTGGCCGGGGTGCGCGCATCCCGGCCACGTTGCTGTGCGCGGAATCTTGATGGCGGGTACACGCGACTGTGGCAGGCTCTGACCCATGCGATACATCATCATCGGAGCGGGGGCGGTGGGCGGGGCGATCGGTGGTCGCCTTGCCGGGGCCGGGTGCGAGGTCGTGTTGGTCGCGCGGGGCGCACAGTACGAGGCGCTGCGCGAGCGTGGGCTGCGGCTGGTGGTGCCCGACGGGCCGCACGTCCATCGGTTGACCACGGTGGACGGGCCGCACACCCTCGGGGAGTTGCGGGCGGACGACGTGCTCGTGCTCGCCGTCAAGACGCAGGACAGTGCGGCGGCCCTGGAGAGTTGGGCTCCCGTCACGGTGGCGGGCGGAGGGACGGCGGGTGAGCGGCTGCCCCTGGTCTGCGCGCAGAACGGGGTGGAGAGTCAGCGGCTCGCGCTGCGCCGCTTCCGGCGCGTGTACGGCATGTGCGTCTGGCTGCCCGCGGCCTTTGTCGAGCCGGGCGTCGTGTCCGCCGCCGGTACGCCGCTGACCGGCATTCTGCACCTCGGCCGCTACCCGTCCGGCACGGACGAGACGGCCCGCCGTATCGCGGCCGATCTGGAGAAGTCCCGCTTCGAGGCTCCGGTCGTACCCGATGTGACGCGCTGGCAGTACGCCAAGCTCCTCGGCAACCTCGCGAACGCGATCGAGGCGGTCAGCGGCGTGCTCACCAGCGAGGAGGGCATCGCGCTCTACGACCGCGTCCGTGCGGAGGGCGAGACCGTGCTCACCGCGGCTGGTATCGCGTACGCCGGTGACGAGGAGCAGAAGCAGGCCCGCGCCGACAAGATCCGATTCGAACCCTTCGACGGCTCAGCCCGCGGAGCCGGCTCCTCCTGGCAGTCGCTCCACCGGGGCACCGGCACGATCGAGGCCGACTACCTCAACGGCGAGATCGCCCTCCTGGGCCGCCTGCACGGCGTGCCGACCCCGCTCAACGAACTGCTGCAACGGCTCGCGAACGACTTCGCGCGCGAGCGCAGGGAGGCGGGGTCGATGCCGGTGTCCGAGCTGACACGGCTGGCAGGCGAGGCGGTCGCGTCTGTTCAAGAGGACTGAGCGCCGCTCTTTGCTCGAGCAGGGAAGCAGCCGCGGGTCGTCCAGCGAAGAAGGTGCGGGCGTCTGCGGCTGCTCAAGCCCCCAGCGCCGCCAGCACCGGCACCCGCGCCCCGTCGTACCGCTCCAGCAGTACCCGCGCCACCTCCGGCGCCGGCCCCAGCACATCCGCCAGTACGTCCGCCTCGGCCGCGCCCCGCGCGATCCGGTCCGGCAGGAAGCCGGGGGCGAGGACGTACGGGGCCACCGCCACGCGGGCGCAGCCCAGCGCACGCAGTTCGCGTACCGCCTCCTCCGTGCGGGGGAGGGATGCGGAGGCGAACGCAGGTCGCACGGCGCACCAGCCGGTGTGCCGCCACTCCCGCGCGATTTCTGCGATCACTGCGATCGCCTCCGGGTCTGTGGACCCCGCCGAGGCCAGCACGACCCCGGTCGAGGACTTCATCCGGCCGACTTGGCTCCGCCAGGAGGGGTTTTCGGCCGGGGGCCCAAGGGTTGTCCCCCGGGACAATGCAGTGGCCGGGCTCAAGCCGGCCTCGTACAGCCGCCGTTCGAGCGCGGCGGTCAGCAGCGGCGACGGGCCGAGCACCTCGGCCTGCCGGATCCGCAGCCGCGACGGTGCCTCCCGCAACACCGCCGGGATGTCGGCCTTCGCGTGAAAGGCCCGGTTCAGGAGCAGGGGGAGTGCCACCACGTCCCGTACGCCCTCTGCCGCAAGCGACTCCAAGACCGCCGGGACGGAGGGGACGTTGAAGTCCAGGAAGCCGGTCTCCACGCGCAGGCCCGGACGCATGGCACGCACCCGGCGCACCAGGGCGTGCACCGTCGCGGCATGGCGCGGGTCGCGGCTGCCGTGGGCGATGACAAGTAGGACCGGTCGGCGCATGGGACGTGACACTCCCCGGGTCAGCGGTTCGGGAGGAGACCGCGGCTGCGCAGCACCCGCCGCTCCAGCGGACTGAAGATCAGCAGGTCGATGGCGATACCGACGATCAGGATCAGGAGGATGGCGAAGAACACCAGGGACATGCTGTTCGCCGTACGGCCGTTCTCCAGCAACTGGCCGAGACCGATGCCCAGTTCCGGCGAGGACGCGATGATCTCCGCGGCCATCAGCGAGCGCCACGAGAACGCCCAGCCCTGCTTCAGACCGGCCAGATAGCCGGGCAGCGCGGCGGGCATCACGATGTGCCAGGTGCCGCGCAGGCCCGTTGCCCCGAGCGTACGGCCCGCCCGCAGGAACAGCGGCGGAACCTGGTCGACGCCCGACACCAGACCGTTGGCGATGGAGGGCACCGCGCCCAGCAGGATCACCGCGAACATCATCCGGTCGTTCAGGCCCAGCCACAGCACGGCCGGCGGCACCCAGGCCACCGACGGCAGCGACTGAAGGCCGGACAGGATCGGGCCGATCGCCGCCCGGACGAACTTCACCCGCGCCACCAGCAGACCCAGCGGCGTACCGATCGCCAGCGCCAGCAGGAAGCCCAGCAGCCCGCGCGAGACGCTCGTCCAGATGTACTCGTGGAGCGTGCCCTGCAGCCAGGCCTCCCGGACCTCGCTCCAGACCTCGGACGGCGCGGGCAGCTTGTAGCTGTCGACGACCTCCGCCCACACCAGGACCTGCCAGACCGCCAGGACCAGGAGTACGGCGACGACCGGTGGCAGGATCTTGTCGACGAGGGTCTTCCGGAAGGGCGTACGTCCGGTCTGGACCGTCTCCAGGGCGTCCAGGCCCGCTTCGAGCCCGGCGAGATCGTTGCCGTCCCCGGCGGCCTTGCCCCTGGTGGGTTTGGCGTCCGTCGCCTCAGTGCTGGCCATGACGGCGGATCTCCCCACGCAGTTGTTCGGTGATCTCTACGGACAGCTCCGCCACGTCGGCGTCCTCGATGCGGCGCGGCTGCGGAATGTCGACCGTCCACTCGCGTGCGATACGGCCGGGGCGCGAGGACAGCAGCACCACGCGCTCGGCGAGCCGCACCGCCTCGCGCACGTTGTGCGTCACGAACAGCACCGACAGGTTCGTCTCGCGCCAGATGCGGGTCAGCTCGTCGTGCAGCACATCCCGCGTGATCGCGTCGAGTGCCGCGAACGGCTCGTCCATCAGCAGGAGCTTGCTGTCCTGCGCGAGCGCGCGGGCCAGCGCGACGCGCTGCCGCATACCGCCCGACAACTCGTGCACGCGCTTGCCGTACGCGCCCTTCAGCCGGACGAGCTCCAGCAGCTCCTCGGCCTTGTCGCGCCGCTCGGACTTCGCGATGCCCCTCAGTTTCAGTGCGAGTTCGATGTTCTTGCCCGCCGTCAGCCACGGGAAGAGGGCGTGCTCCTGGAACATCAGCGCCGGGCGGCCGTCCGTCGTGATACCGCCGGTGGTCGGCCTGTCCAGGCCCGCCACCAGGTTCAGCAGCGTCGACTTGCCGCACCCGGAGGCTCCCAGGAGGGTGACGAACTCGCCGGGCGCGACATCGAGTGTGATGTCGTCGAGGACGAGCTGCTGTCCGGCCGGGCCGGCGAAGGACTTCGAGACATGCTCGATGCGCGCGGCGTGCGCCACCGACGCACCGGCGTCGGCGGCCTTGGCGAGGGCGGTTGCCATGGTCGTCACCTCCTGTGAACTCAACGTGTGGGCTTTTGGACTTACTTGACGCCGAGACCGGCGTCGTCGACCTCGGGCTCGCCCTCGGCCTTGAGGACCTTGTTCAGCGGTGCGAGGTCGTAGATGCCCTTGAGGTCGGGCTTCTCGAGCAGGCCCGCGTCGACCGCGTGCCGTGCCTCGGCGCCGAGGGTGGCGGCCAGCGGATCGTCGGTGAACCGGATCGACTTCCAGGCCGGATCGAGCACCTCGGCGGGCAGCGGCTTGGCGGTCAGCTCCTCGAGCTTGGCGTTGGCCGCGGCTTTCGCCTCCTCCGGGTTGGCGTTCATCCAGGCGTTGGTCTTCACCGAGCCGCGCAGTACGGCCTCGACGACGTCCGGGTGCTCCTTCAGGAACGTCTGCGACACGATGATGTTCGTGATCACGAACTTCTTGTCCGGCCACAGATCGGCCTCGTCGAGCAGCACCTTGCCGCCCTCGGCGACCAGCTTGGACGCGGTCGGCTCCGGCACCCACGCACCGTCCACGGAACCGGACTTGTAGGCGTCCGGGGTGATCTTGTTGTCCGTACGGACCACGGACACATCGCCCTCGCCGCTCTCCGCGTCGACCTTCCAGCCCTGCTCCGCGACCCAGTTGAGGAACGCCACGTCCTGCGTGTTGCCGAGCTGCGGTGTTGCGATCTTCTTGCCCTTGACGTCCTTCAGGGACTTGATCTTCTCCGGGTTCACCACGAGCTTCACACCGCCCGACGCCGAACCGCCGATGATGCGCAGACCCTTGCCCTCGGTCGTCGAGTAGCCGTTGATCGCGGGCGACGGGCCGATCCAGCCGATGTCGATGGACTGCGAGTTGAGCGCCTCGATCTCGGCAGGACCCGCGTTGAACTGCGAGTACGTGGCCTGTGTGCCCCCGAGCTCCTTCTGGAGCAAACCCTTCTCGTCACCGACGAGTGCCGTGGCGTGGGTCAGGTTCGGGAAGTAGCCGATCCTGACGGTGTCGGCGGAGAGCTTTTTGCCCTGGGCGGCGACGTTCGCCGTGCCGTTGTCCTTGGCCTGGGAGCCGTACCCGCAGGCCGGCGCGGCGAGCGCCAGCAGGGGTACGGCCACCACCACGGCGAGGCCGCGGCGGAGGGCGGAGTGGGTGGCAGGCACGGGAGGGGTTCCTCTCGTCGGCCCGGCGGTCACGCTCTCAGGTCGTGGCCGGGGGATCGGCAGGGGGTTTTCGTCGGTACGGGGCGCGCCGGCAATGCGCGTACGCCTTTACACACATCGCGCAACCCCGCCCTGCCCGCTTCCGAGGGCACCGCTGCCCACACGGCCGCCCTCCTTCGCGAACGTCGAGAAGAAGTCGTCGCTCGTCATGTCTTCGGTGGTCATGTCAGAAGTCCCAGCCGTCGTCGTCGGCCTCGGTCTTCACCGGCTCCGGCGAAGCGAAGGACTCGCCGACCATGCCCGCGGTCAGCGTGGTGCCGTCCGCCGGGTCGATCAGGATGAACGAGCCGGTGCGCCGCGAGTCGGCGTACGCGTCGACCGGCAGCGGCTCGGCGGTACGGATCTTCACACGGCCGATGTCGTTGGCGACCAGGTGCCCCGGGTGCGGGTGCAGGGACAGGTCGTCGAGGGTCAGCCGGGAGGGGATGTCCTTGACGATCGCCTTGACCGTGCGGGTGCCGTGCTTGAGCAGCACACGGTGGCCGATGGTCAGCGCCGCGTCCGCGACGTGGCACACGGTCGCCTCGATGTCCTGCGTGGTCGCGGGCGCGTCCTTGCTGGGCACGATCAGATCGCCGCGCGAGATGTCGATGTCGTCCTCCAGCAGGACCGTCACCGACTGCGTCGTCCACGCCACGTCCACCGGCTCGCCCAGCAGATCGATCCCGGAGATCTTCGACGTACGGCCCGAGGGCAGCACGGTGATCTCCTCGCCGACGCGGAAGGCACCGGCCGCGATCTGGCCCGCGTAGCCGCGGTAGTCGGGGTGCTCGGCGGTCTGCGGGCGAATGACGTACTGCACGGGCAGGCGCGCGTGGCAGGTGGCCAGGTCATGGGTGACCGGAACCGTCTCCAGGTGCTCCAGGAAGGTCGGGCCGCCGTACCAGTCCATGTTCGCGGACGGGTCCACGACGTTGTCCCCGGCGAGCGCTGAGATGGGGATCGCTGTGATCTCGGGGACGCCCAGTTCGGAGGCGTACGCCGTGAACTCCTCGGCGATCGTGGCGAACACGGTCTCCTGGTAGTCGACGAGGTCCATCTTGTTGACGGCCAGCACCACGTGCGGGACGCGCAGCAGAGCCGCGATCGCGGCGTGCCGGCGGGTCTGCTCGACGACGCCGTTGCGCGCGTCGACCAGGATGACCGTCAGCTCGGCCGTGGAGGCACCCGTCACCATGTTGCGGGTGTACTGCACATGGCCGGGGGTGTCGGCGAGGATGAACCGGCGACGGGCGGTGGCGAAGTAGCGGTACGCCACGTCGATGGTGATGCCCTGCTCGCGCTCGGCGCGCAGACCGTCGGTGAGCAGCGCGAGATCGGGTGCGTCCTGACCGCGGCTGCGCGAGGCGTGCGCGACGGCCTCCAGCTGGTCGGTGAGGACCGACTTGGAGTCGTGCAGCAGCCGTCCGACGAGCGTGGACTTGCCGTCGTCGACGGACCCCGCGGTCGCGAACCGCAGCAGGGTCGTCCCCGACAACTGCTCGACCGACAGCGGCTCGGTGGGTTCGGTGGTGCTGGTCATGGCTAGAAATACCCCTCGCGCTTGCGGTCTTCCATCGCGGCCTCGGAGAGCTTGTCGTCGGCGCGGGTCGCGCCCCGCTCGGTGAGCCGGGAGGCGGCGATCTCCGCGATCACCGCGTCCAGCGTGGTGGCGTCGGAGTCGACGGCGCCGGTGCAGGACATGTCACCGACGGTGCGGTAGCGGACGAGGCGCTTCTCGACGGTCTCGCCGTCCTTCGGGCCGCCCCAGTCACCGGCGGTCAGCCACATGCCGCTGCGCTGGAAGACCTCACGCTGATGCGCGAAGTAGA